>DAIDIZ010000013.1 GCA_027451585.1 Chlamydiota bacterium | reverse complement strand
AAATATCGGGCCGTCCGGGCTTGCCTGTTCGTTCGACAGCATGCCATTTCTCAATGGCATCTTCACTGAACCAAAAAGTGATGCTTCCTCGATTTACCAACGATTGATTATACTGTCGCCAGTTGCGGATTCGGTACTTGTCTTTCTTTTTGGAAGGGGTAACATCTTTCTTGGGGGCCATATTGAGCCTACGTTTTTTTGCTTGATAACAAAAAATTTAAAGACTCGGTGACTTGAGAACAAGAAAAAACCTTATCCGCAGCTATTTATGCAACAACGCCATTCAATTTTACTAATCTTCTATTAATTATGCAATGATCTGGAGGTGTGCCGAAAATGATTCAAAAATTTTATTCGGGGAGGTTGTTGGGTTGAATCACTTTCAGGTCTTTCCAACTAACGATATGGCCGTTTTGTCGTTTTTGCTCTTCTTGTCCGCCATAGATTACGTATCCTGCAGAAGGAGAAATGTTGGCAAGTTTAGAGAAGTGAGCAAGAGATGTGAAAAAGTCAGAGTGGATTGTTTGGGCCGATTTCATTTCTATGGGGATGAGGGAGTCCCCTTCTTCGATCAGGCAATCGATTTCAATACCTGTTTTGTCTCTCCAAAAATAGATATTCGGATTTTTCCCCGCATTCAATCGGTGTTTTAGGAGGTTGGAGAGAACCATTGTTTCAAAGAGCCCCCCCCTTAAATAATGTTGATTTAAAACTTCAGGGGAATCAATGCCGAGTAAATGGGAAGCAAGCCCTGGGTCATAAAAATAGAGCTTAGGCGATTTAATGAGCCGTTTGCTGAAATTTTTATGATGTGGCTGGAGCAGAAAGACAATATAACTTGTTTCTAGAATTGAGATCCATGAGTGGGCGGTATTAACCGATATTCCGCAATCATTGCTGAGAGAGGTTAAATTCAGTAGCTGTCCTATCCGGCCAGCACAGAGTCTGAGAAATTTTTGAAATAGACTCAAATCGGCGATGTTCCGAATCTGCCGCACGTCTCTTTCTACATAGGTTTGTATATAGCTTTTATACCAATCATTGGCAGAGATTTTGTGCTTGTAAATCGAAGGATAAAAACCTTGGAATAGGAGCGTAAAGAGGTCGTTGGGAAGGAGGTTGGCTAAGGTCAACTCTTCGATAGAGAGAGGAAGGAGGGTTTGAATTGTGATTCGCCCTGCTAAAGTTTGGCTGATCTGCTCATTTAGAAGAATGTTTTGAGATCCTGTCAATACGTAAAACCCAGGTCTTGGATGTTCATCGATGCGTCCTTGAATATAGGAAAGCAGTTGGGGAGCATTCTGAATTTCATCAAAAATAACACCCTTTCGAGCCGCTAGATTTTCATATTTATTTAAGAATCCCTTCGGATCATCAATCGCAAATTGACGAGTGTCCAATTCCTCTAAATTCACATATTCGTGTTTTGGGAAAATTTCTTTACATAGTGTGGTTTTCCCAGATTGGCGAGGGCCGAGAAGAGCAAGCGCTGTAAATTGCTCGGCAAGGTATAAGAGTTTTTTTTCTAAAACCCTCTTAATAAACATGTTAAGCCTTTTTGGATAATTATGCATTTGGAATGCAAATTTGTCCAGAAGAAAGATGGAGCGGAACGAGTACATAACATTTTTCTCATAGAGCTCTCCCTAAAGCAATTGACGACACTCTGCTTGAAGCAAAGCAAAGGTTAAAAATGCATCGCGCAAGGGGATTTGTTTTTTTGCGCCTTCTAGAGAAATTTCTAAAAAGCCTTGTGCCAGGCCTTCTTTGATCTCTTCTTTTGTGAAAGAAATAACAGCAGCAATGGCTTCAGAATCTTCAGGAGTGGAATTTTCTTGAGCAGAAATTTTGCCGATAAAGACGGGAATGATAGAGGAATGTACACCTGTATTGGTCGCGATTTCACCCAAAAAAACAACAGAAGAAGCGATGAACCCAGTTTCTTCCTTTAACTCGCGCAACGCGGCCTCTTCGAAAGTTTCTTGAGCGTTCATCCCGCCTCTAGGAAGTTCGAGTTCCCAAGATCGTGTGGCGTGTCGGTAGTTTAGAATCAAGATGATCCTTCCTGAAGGTAATACGGGCAAAATGGCGATTCCAGACATCTTGCTTTGTAACTCACTTTTCCAGAGGAGTCGATCATACGTTCCAGGAACCCCTTGAGGAAAATAGACTGCATCTCGCAACCAAATCCAATACTGATCTTCATTGACAATCCCTATGCGACTCCATTCGGCAGCGTCTTCTGAAGAAAATCCTTTTTTGAGGAGCTGACTTTCTTGTGTTTTTTGGATGCGGGAAATTTCTTCAGGATCAACAGCAATTTCAATTTCTCCCTCTCGGTAGTTTCCGTTGGGCTGTGCGAGCTGTTCAAGATAGGAAAGATATTTCTCCAGTGGTTCACTGGCATAAAGACACAGGAAACAAAATAGGCTTAAAATAGAGACCGTTCTCATGAGACCTAAAGAATATGGTCAGAACTGGAATCGAATCAGCGACACAAGGATTTTCAGTCCTCCCTGGTCACTTCCATCCCTTACCTTCGGTAATCCAAATTCACCCAAAACAGACCAAGTCTATAGGGAAACTTCAATTTTTTCCATGATTTGTTGGCAATCTATAATGGTCCCAAAAATTCGGACCACCCTCTAAACTAATAACCTCTCTAAAAATGGAGAGAGAAAATGACCCAAATACGAAGGAAACATTCCCCTGAGTTTAAACTTAAGGCAGTAATGGAGATCTGAAGGGAGAAAAAACAGCAACACAACTGGCAGGAGAATTGGGGGCACATCCCATAGTGCTTTCTGACTGGAAGAAACATTTCTTAGAAGTAGGGGTGCAGTTTTTCGAGAAGCCTAGAAAAGCCTCTAAAACAGGTGAAGGTGGGAGAGAAAACGCTGAGTTATTCGAGCAGATTGGTCGGCTGAAAATGGAAAACAAGTGGCTTAAAAAAAAATTGGAGCCATTGACCTAGATGAACGAAGAGGCCTCATTGAGACCAACAGCACTGTTTTCTCTCAGAGAAAACAGTGCGAACTTCTCGGCGTTAACCGTTCAGGATTGTACTACGAACCGAAGGGCCCTAAAGAAGAGGATCTTCTTCTCATGCGAGCAATC
>DAIDIZ010000012.1 GCA_027451585.1 Chlamydiota bacterium | reverse complement strand
ACACGGCGTCGCTTCGTCAGGCTTGCGCCCATTGCGAAAGATTCTCGACTGCAGCCTCCCGTAGGAGTCTGGGCAGTATCTCAGTCCCAGTGTTGGCGGTCAATCTCTCAATCCGCCTAGACGTCTTAGCCTTGGTAGGCCTTTACCCTACCAACTAGCTGATATCCCTTAGGCTCTTCTTTTACCACGAGGCCTTTAAGTCCCCCGCATTGATGGATCAAGATGCCCTGATCCACCTCATTCGGTATTAGCGGCCGTTTCCAGCCGTTATTCCAATGTAAAAGGTAGATTACCTAAGTATTACTAACCCTTGCGCCACTATAAAGAGTTGCCTCTCTATCGTGCGACTTGCATGCCTCATCCACGCCGTCAGCATTCGATCTGAACTAAGATCAAATTCTCAAAAAAATTACTTGTGTATGTTCGAGGCGTTACTC
This sequence comes from Chlamydiota bacterium, assembly GCA_027451585.1. Classification (GTDB taxonomy): domain Bacteria; phylum Chlamydiota; class Chlamydiia; order Chlamydiales; family SM23-39; genus DAIDHZ01. The sequence goes on along the minus strand of DAIDIZ010000012.1, from coordinate 30,056 downwards.
CTTCGAGCAACCCTCACAAATCAGTTCCTTCTCTTTCTCTACTGTCAAAACACCTCGGATAGTCTCGCTATCCGTTTTCGCTTTTCTTTAGGTTTTCGTTAAAAGCGAAGTCAAGAACATACAAAAAACTGACTTTTTTCTGCAAGGATTTCCTAAAACCGCTCCGAAGACAAACATTAAATCACTGAAAAACAAAACGATAGATCAAAATAATTCACAAACTGTCCAGAGGAGAGACTTTTTTCGTTCTCTTGCAGAACAGCTTTTTCTTTTTCTCTCGAATTTGTCTCGAGAAATCAGAAGAAAAAAAATTTTCTTGCTAAGATAAAAGAAAAAAATTTATTGTGACGATTGACAAGGCAACTCGTTGAAGAAGCTCGCCTGCATCCTAGTGGATCATGGAAGCCTTACTTAAGAGAGTCTTAGAAGAGAGCAAACCCTTAGGGGAATCCTCTCAAATGAAAAAATGGAGAATGTCTATGCATTTCAATTGGAATAAGAGGGTGCTAGCGTCTTCTTTTGCCGTTTTATCGATGGCAACAAGTTTGTACGCGATTCCCAAAGGTCCTTGTGACCGCACCGAAGAGGTATGTTGCGAAAATCCGAAACCAGGACCTTTCGCATTTTCATATCCAATGGATCTAGGGTTAAGCTGCCCTCGCGATTTTTTTGTTCATGTCGACGGCCTTGCTTTCCAAGCAAAACAAGACGGCATGCAATTTGCAATCGAAGATTCTTCCTCAATTGGAGGAGCTCCTTCTGCACCGATCAACTACGGTAAAGTTCACGGATTCTCTAGCGACAATTCTGACTGGGGATACCAGCCAGGAATGCGCTTTGGCGTTGGATTCTTCATCGACCACGATGCGTGGGCAGTTGATTTCAATTGGACTTGGCTGAATATCACCGAGTACAAAAGAGCGAACGCATCTACTCCTGGCGGAGTGTTGATTCCTCTTTGGATTTTGGGTAACGATACCCCATCTGCGACCCCTAACTGCTTTGGCCCTCAAGCTAACGCCGTTTGGAGATCTGGATATAACACCTTGGATTTTAGCCTTGGCAAGCCCTATCATATCAGCCGTTATGTCATCGTGAACCCTTATTTTGGTTTCCGTGCTGGCTGGATCAACCAACACTTCTCTGTTAGCTACGGCGGATTGCAAAGCGGTCCTAACAGAACAATCCACCACGGACAAAACGATTTCTGGGGTATTGGTGCACGAGCTGGATTTAGTTCAGATTGGATCGTCGGAAAAGGGGTTTGCCTCTTTACCAACTTCTCTGCTTCTATGTTAGCGAGCAAGTTTGAGATTCATCAAGACATGATCACTCCTGTGACTCCAAATGGATTCAATTTGGATGCTGATTTCTATCACAACGTTCCTAACACGGAACTTGCGATCGGGATTGCTTGGAGCAAGTACTTTGACAAAAACAAGTACCGTGTAGGCTTAAGAGGAGCTTACGAATTCATTCAGTGGTGGAATCAACTCAATATGAGAAAATTCTACTCTGGAGGCCCTGGATTTGCTAATGAAACTGTGGCTCGAGGGGATCTCTCTTTGAATGGATTCTCTCTCAGACTCCAAATCGATATCTAATCGACTCTCTAATCTCTCCATCAAAGGCCTCAAGATTTCTTGAGGCCTTTTTCATTTCTTCGTCTCAACTTTGTATACCTTTCAGTAAGAACTCTCCCCGTCCGACCAAGGCAACGGGTTTCAGCTATTGATCCTTGAGGGATCGTCAAGAAATACCTTTGAGACTGGAATAAGTATAGGAAAGGGGGCCGACAAATTTCATGGGGAATGGAACTATTATCATGGTCAGACTTATACCTTCTATCAAAAATAATCTTTAGTATTATGCAGCTCTAAAAGTTATTTCCTAACGCATCTTATTTAATATTGACAAAAAAATAAAAAACATTAATAATATTTATAGAAAATAAGGTGTTAATCTGAACTTCAAAACGATTTTATCCCGTAATCCTATTTCGATGCCAGGTGTTTATAATGCTATCCCCCTAGTCGGGATTGCGTGCATCGCGGGATTAATCCCAATTATCGCAAATACAATTTTTGGTTGGATACGTCAGACACCAATAAAAACACTTCAACCTCAAGAAGACTCTCACGAAAAGACTCCCTCCACTCCACCAGCGCCAGCACCAGCACCAGCACCAACACCAGCACCAGCACCAGCACCAGCACCAACACCAACACCAACACCAACACCAGAGCCAGAGCCAGCGCCAGCACCAGCACCAGCGGCAGGCCGAGACCTAAGCCCAGATAAAGATTCTCCCCCCCAGATCCAGCTACAGCTTCCCACTAGCTGGGATAAAACCAAAATGAGGGTTTTAGAGGCGTCGTTGTCACCCAAGGACAAAGCTATCATTACAGAGCTCTTTAATGAGTTTTCACGTACTGATCGCACCCACAAGGATCTGTGTCTATGTTTAAAAACGATGGAACGTAACCATCCTGGTTTTTTTCAAGACAAGTCTCATGAAAGGGCCAAGAAAATCTTTAAATATGTCTATACGCTGTTTTTCAATTTGGACGTCAAGTTCGTAAATCCCAGAACTCTCAGAAGCCCCACAATTGATCTCGCATCGCTACAAGACATTGTCCTAGTTGTACCAACACATGGTGTCGAACATGACATTCCAAAAGCGGCGAGGCAGCACAAAATCAAACATTTATACCAGGTAGCAAGTCAAGCCAACGCAGCGGAAGCTCCGAACCCATTCACTCCTGGCATTGGAACCGCAATGACCATATCGGAATGCGATAAGACTCAAGGCCCTTTGGCTCAACGAACTAACCCCCACGCGTTTGAATTGGTTTTAGCCTTCTTAACTCATCTAGGCTTTAACATGTTCGAACACTCCCTTCCATCAGCCGGAAAAACTCACGAAGTAAACTCCGGGATTGCCGACGGATACTTGCGTCCTAGCAAAGCTACAATAGGCCAGCTCTCAAAAGAGATGGAAAAAAATCTATCAAAATCCGAATACGTCGTTTACCAAAGCAAACTAGGTGAAGGAAACCCAGTCGATCTTATATTACAAGCGGCTCCCGCCATTGGATATAGCCCGGAATTGTTTGATGCCTTACCATTGTCAACAGAACAAGCAAGGCAATTAAATGAGTTAGAACACTCTGCAGCATTTGCCAATTTTTCCGCTCTATTTGAACATGCGATTCAGGTTGCCTCTCAACCGGGTTCACCTCAGGTTGTTGTGCATTTAAACGCACCAGGAACAGGCGTATTTCAAAATAAGCCAGAGAATTTGATGTTGGCTTTAAAGAACGCTCTTCTCCTACATGGCAAAGATCTGAGGAAATGGCTAATAAAGATTCATTTAGAAGTCTATACACCGACAAACTCCGAGACGTATCTAGGAGAAGGCGCTATGAGACAGATCGGAAGGGGGCTGGGTTTCAGAGAAGCTCTCCCCCCAACCGGATGGAAACCCCAAAATAAATCAATTTAAAGCTATCAATTTTTTTCAACAAAACCTGATAATTTTAAATCGGTTTGCTTGGGTCATTTTGGAGTGGAACGAGTATAGACTGGAAGGGACACGTCGTGTAAGCGCAAAAGGCCAATGACTTTCCCTTCTTGAAGAACGGGAAGCACATGAACCCGACGAACGCCGTTCCCTTCCATTTTTTCAATTGCTTCCATCAAAAGGACTTCCGGTGCGATCGTAATCGGAGATTTGGTCATGAGAGTTTTAATCTCCATTTCGAGGGCATCAGAACCCTTTGCTTCAATCGCTCTACGCAAATCGCCATCTGTGAAAATCCCTTGTAAACGAGATTCTTCATCACAGACCAAAAGAGCTCCACATTGTTTCGAAGAAAGCTCGTGAAGAACGTCCATGATGCGGTCGGAAGCCCTGGCTTTAGGCAGTTGGGTCCCCTTCAACATGCAGTCAGAAACTTTCATCGAAATTTTTCGCCCAAGCCAGCCCCCCGGATGGTTCATCGCGAAATCGTCCATCGTGAACTGTCTGCATTTCATCAAAGAGATTGCTAGGCAATCGCCAAAAAGGAGTTGAATGGTGGTTGACGTGGTGGGAGCCAGATCAAAGGGACATAATTCCTGGCCGAGGGGGAGATCCATCACAAGATCCACTTCTTTGGCTAAGCGCGATTGGACCTGGGATACGGCGCCAATTGTAAAGACGCCTTTCTTCTTTGCGTGAGGCAAAAGATCAATCAACTCTTGCGATTCGCCACTTTTACTCAGTAAAAGAAGAAGATCATTCGGGCGAAAGAACCCGAGATCGCCATGCAAAGCATGCGAGGGACAAAGGTACGAGGAGCGGGTGCCCGTGGAAACAAGGGTTGCTGAAATTTTCTCGGCAATATGCCCACTTTTGCCGACTCCTGAGACGACGATAATCCCAGAACAGTTGTAAATCTTTTCAACTACTTGCGCAAAAACATCGAGATTTAAAGAGGAAAAGAAGGGCTCAAGTCCCCTTTTTTGTTTGTCTAAAAGTTCCTTAAACATCTTGTGAGTCAGCATCGGGTCAACAAAGCGGTTTTTTCGGACGGTTATATCATACTTAAGATTTATACCGAAAACGACAGATCGACATTCTCGAGATCTTTTTTAAGCGCACTGAGAAATCCACATCCGTAAAGACCGTCTAAAACCCGGTGATCAAACGTAAGAGAAACCCACATCATAGAGCGAACCGCAATCGAATCGTCGGACATCGCCATCACTTTTCTAGTGATCGCTCCGAGCCCCACAATCCCTACTTCTGGGAATCGAATGATCGGAATGCCGATCATTGTCCCGGTCATTCCAAAATTGGTCAGAGTCAGCGTCCCGTCTTGCACTTCTGAAGGAGATAGCCGCTGTTCGCGCGCCTTGACGGCGAGATCGGAAATTTTCTGGGAAATCTGAGGCAAAGAAAGAGACTGACATCCGCGGATCACCGGGACCATCACTCCTTGGTCCACACTCACAGCAATCCCTAAATTGAGAAAACGTTTCACTACAATGGTATCTTCTTCCAAAGAGGCGTTAAGAAGAGGATATTCTTTGAGAGCCTTTCCGATTGCTTGAGCTACAAAAGCTGTAACGGAGAGTTTGGCTCCATATCTCTGGGAAAATGCTTCTTTTTTCTCTTGAATGGCCTTCACAATCGTCGTTACATCAACTTCTGTCATCAATGAAGCGTGAGGAGCCTGATAAAAAGAACGGACCATATTATCCGCAATGGCTTTGCGGAGCTGCGACATTTTAACCCGCTCTGTATCACCTACTTCTTTAGGACACGCTACCTTGCCCCTAGTGGCCGCGTAATGTTCTACATCTTTTTTGGTAAGTCTGCCCCCTTCTCCTGTCCGAGAAACTTTTTCCATCTCAGTAAGAGGTATTCCTTTTTCTTTTAAAAGTCGTAAGACGGCAGGCGTTAGGATATCTTCAGATCCTGTCAAAACAGAAGAGGGGCCCACTGATGGCGCCGTTTCCAAAGGAGAGATAGAGCTCTCTTTGCTCGTGGACAAAATAGCAAGCGGCGCTCCCACTTGCACTTCCTCATCCACCTGCACCAAAATCTCTTTTACTACCCCGGCAGCGGGAGACGGAATTTCACTATTCACCTTATCGGTGGAGACTTCGAGCAGGGGCTCATCCAAAGAAATTCTGTCCCCTACTCTCTTAAACCAGCGGACGACTGTAGCACTGACGATGCTCTCTCCCAACTTGGGCAAGGTAATCTTAAATTCGTGTTCCATAATCAGGGTAATTATCAATTTTTTGACCGATTTTTGCAATGAGCTTTTCCCATCGAGCCTGATCTCCAACCACTTTTAGAGAAATGGGAACCGGATACAGAGGAAGTGGAAACGCGCAGGAAGGGGGCAATTTCACCGCGTCTTTTTCAGTGCAAAGAAGGATCTCGGCTCCTTTTTCCTTTGCATTTTCGGCAAATCGCTGCAGCTTTGTAAGATCTGCCTTTTCATGATCAGCCAAGACCCATCGAGAGATGACCCGAATACCTAATTGTTCCACCGTTTTTTGAAATCGATGGGGATTGCCGATTCCACAAAAATAGGCCCCCTTAACATTTTCTAGCCGGGGAATCTTCTCTTGGTCAACACATACCTCAAGAGAGATGACCTCCTCAAGAGATCTCGAAGTAGGGCCCACAACAAAGACCTGGTCGGCTTTCTTTAGTCGTTTGGGACTCTCCCGCAAAAATCCCCAGGGGAGATAATGCCCCCTCCCAAAAGGATCGGTTCCCTCTAACAGCACGATATCGATATCTCGGCTGAGTTTCCGATACTGAAATCCGTCGTCTAGAAGGATGAGCTGAGCCCCCTCTTGACAAGCTTTTCTCGCAAGGGCCACCCGATCTTTGCCTACATAAATTTTCGCCTCTGGATTCTTCTTTTGTAAAAGAAGAGCTTCATCGGCGATTTGGCCGTAACCGCGAGACAAAATGGCTACTTTCTTGTGAGAAAATAGAGAGGCGAGAAGAGAAACAAGGGGCGTTTTCCCAGTCCCTCCCGCCACCACATTGCCGACACTCAGTACAGGACAAGAAACTTGCTCAACAGGTAGCCAATGTCGATCATACAAAACGTTTCTCGCCCAAGAGAAAAGCCCCCACAGCCAGCTGAAAGGGGCAAAAAAGAAAGCTCCCTTTTCAATTCTCTTCTGTCCCCATAATAGAATCTTAAATCGCCATTTCATGAGGAAGTAAGGACCGTCTCTGGAGCATAAAAAAGGCGAGACTCGACCGCTTCAATAATGATGTGAATTGCGGCCATATGGGCTTCTTGAATCCGATCAGAATAAGAAAAACCAGAGACGATCCATTCGAGATCGGCCATCCCCTTCATTTTTCCACCCGTTTTTCCAAGAAATGCAATCGTTCCAAGACACATCCCTTTTGCTTTTTCAAGGGCTTTCACCAAATTCAATGAATTACCGCTCGTCGAAAGGGCAATGAAAAGATCCTCCGGCTTGCCAAAAGCTTCCACCCCGCGGGAAAAAACAGCATCAAAGCCCATGTCATTTGCTACACAACTCATGTGTCCCGGATCCGCTAAAGCAATCGCTGGAAGGGCAGATCTTTTTTCTCGAAATTGACCTGTTAACTCTTCCGCGAAATGGATCGCATCACAGAGACTTCCCCCGTTGCCTGCGATCAGAATTTTCCCTCCTCGGCCATAACAACGGGAAATTTGCTCTGCCGCTTTTTCCAAAAAACAGAGACTGTTTGGTTGGATCAAAAAAGAAGCAGCTCGAATCGCCTCTTCAACCGATTTTAAGATCATAGCTCTCACCTCAAGAGCTCAAGAAACTAGCACACCTGCGCAGCAGAAAGCAAGTTTGTCTCTTAACTCGACTTTGTACATTTTTTGCAGGCATCTCCGGCGAGTGCGTTGCTGCCGAATTTCCACAATTGCAACTGTCTTAGTACTCAAAACAAAGGCAGTTGCAAATTTGACGCTTTAAATTCGGTTTGCTTTGGGTATCTTTGGAGTGGAACGAGTACAGAAAGGCCTATTTTTTTCTAGAGACCAAAAGGAGGCGGAGATTCGACCTTCACAAGCTCCTTCGTCACGGGATGAGAAAAGGCAATGGAAGTACAATGCAGATGAATTTCTCGCGTATCGCCTCCCACCCCCAATCGGCTTCCATACTTGGTATCCCCGACGATCGGGTGTCCAATCGCACTAAATTGAGCACGAATTTGGTGATAGCGCCCTGTTTCTAATTCGACTTTCACAAAGGTTGAGTGGGGTGTGTAATGGAGCACTTCGTAGTTCAGTCTTGCATGTTTTGCTCCTTCAGTTCCTTCTTTGACAACATGGGACCGATGATCTCCATGAATGAGATAATGGTCGAGCCTTCCCATTTTTTGAGAAAGACTTCCCTCTACTTCGGCAATGTAGACGCGCTGGATTTCCAGCGCCCGGGACTGTTCATTCAACCGACTGAGCGCTTTGCTCGTTTTGGCAAAGATCACAAGACCTGACACGGGTCGATCAAGGCGGTGAACGCAGTGAAGAAAAACATTTCCCTCTTTATGAGCTTCTTTCTTGATCCAAGACTTGAGCATCCTCTCCAAACTTTCGTCTGTGGGGCGATCGGGCTGGGTGAGTAAATTGGGGGGTTTTGATACGACAAGAAGGTGGTTATCGTTGAAACAAATATCGACGTTGTCTAAGAACTTCATAAAGCAAAAGGGTTGTTGCGGAAGCGACGTTGAGAGAATCTGCCACCCCACACATGGGAATCCGAACTTGGATATCGGCCTCTCTCATCCACTCATCCGTTAACCCATATTGCTCGGTTCCAACAACAATTGCAAGAGGAACTGTCAAGTCGACCTCAGTAAACTCAGGCTTTGCATGGGGAGTTGCTGCTACAAGCGAAATTTTTCTCTCCCTCAGATAAGCGATGGTCTCTTTTCCCTTCGCTTCTAACACGGGCACAGTAAAAAGGGTTCCAATACTTGAACGAACGACATTGGGATTATGAATGTCTGTGGTCGGATCACAAACGATCACTCCATCAACGCCCGCCGCATCGGAAGATCGGAGAATGGTTCCTAAATTGCCTGGCTTTTCAATACTTTCCGCGACAAGAAGGAATGGAACAGATCTGATCTTCTGATCGAGATCGGCTAAGGTGAGATGCATCCGAGGAGAGATCGCCAAAAGTCCGTCGGGGCGGTCTCGGTAAGAGATTTTTTCAAATACTTGCTTTGAGCATTCAAAAATGGGAGCCTTTGCTTTTTTGAGAAGGGCTTCCTCATTTTCGCCTAAAAAAAACTCAGGGCAAATGAAAATAAAATCAACTTTTCTTCCGCTATCTACAGCCCGTTTGATCTCTCGGTATCCTTCAATGAGAAAGAGATCTTTCTCCTCTCGATCTTTCCGATCGCGCAAAGAAACAACGAGCTTCACCTTGGTGTTTTGTAAACTCGTAATCTTTTCATACATAGCAAACCTTCGCAAAAGCACCGCTCGGGATTGTCAAACAATTCTCAGATGAGAGAACCATTTCTCCTCCGATTCCTTTTCTTCCGAATATCTGAAACAGGAGATGTTCTAAAACGATCGGAGTGAAACCCGGCGTGTGAGAGGAAAAAAGGACAAACTTCGGCTGGTTGGAAAGCACTTTTCGACAGAGCTCTAAAAGAGGGACGATCTCTTCTTCAATCTTGAACACCTCTCCTTTACTGCCTCGACCAAAGGTGGGAGGATCCAAAATGATCCCTTCATAAACGCTCCCTCGATTGATCTCTCGCTTTAAAAACTTGATCGCATCGTCAACAATCCAACGAATCGGAGCTTCCTTAAGCCCATTCAAGGCAGCATTTTCTTTTGCCCAATCGACCATCCCTTTAGAGGCGTCAAGGTGACACACATGAGCGCCCGCTTGAGCAGATGCAAGGGTCGCTCCCCCAGAATAGGCAAATAGGTTGAGAATCCGATCTCCCTTTTGAATCGACGAACGAAGGAAGTCCCAAAGAGCTGCGTGTTCAGGGAAAACGCCGAGGTGACCAAAATCGGTCGGCGCAATTTTCATCTTCACGCCACAAAGATCGATCGACCACTCTTTAATCAGTTTTTGCTTCAGAATCCAACGGCTCTCTGGATCTCTCGAAAACACTGCATCAGCCTCAACTCGGTGTTGCGGTTTCCAAACAGCCTGCGGAGAAGGGCGACAAAACGTGTAAGGGCCAAACCGCTCCCACTTCTTTCCATCCCCACTATCTAGCAACGCGTACTCCTCTTTCATACAATCGAGATCTTTTGGTATTTTAATTGAGGATGGGCGTTCACCCAGGAAAAGCACCGTTTCCCCAAACGAATTGGGCTATTCGTTTTTTTCCCATCCACGAAAAAAGGGGTTGGCAAGGTCCACTCTCTCGTCCAAAGCTGGATCAATCGATAGAACCCTTTTTCTTCTAATTCAATCAATTCCATTGTCTTCGGATCTTGATAAATCTGCGGATAGGAAAACTGCAATCCCCAAAAAACACTTTCTTTCCCCATCGACATGGGGCGAAACACATGATCTAGGGGTGAGTAAGTAAAAAAATGAGCCTGTACTTGGAGAACAGGATGACGTATCTTCGTTAAATACTTTCCCTCTGCCACTTCCTGTAAGTAAAGATCATCTGCATTCCGAGTCCATACACAAGCAAGCAAACGTCTTAAAGAAACCTCATCGGGAGCAATCCCCTGTTTTAACCCTTCTATCCATCTTCCATACTCTTCGAGAAAAAAAGAGGAAGTGATCGGTTCCCCATTCACAATGCCTGTGATGGGAAAAATAGAGAAGGGAGCAAGGGCAGCAAAAAGCGCATCCATCTCCTCTCGATCAATAAGCATTTGGAGTTTTAGCCACTTAGAGCCTTGATAAATCCCTTCAATCGAAGGATGAGATTTCGCTAAAATCATCGCAGAGCAGCCTTCTTGTACCGCCTCTCTAGAAAAAGAAGACCCAAAACGCCTAAAGAAATGCAACTATCGGCAATATTAAAAATCGGGAAAGAATAACCCCAAAAAATAAAATGAAAGAAATCGATTACATGCCCATAAAGAAGGTAATCGAGAGCATTGCCAACAGCTCCGGCTAAAACAGCCCAAAAGGGGATCGTTTTAAACAGAGAACGTTGAAAAAAATAGATGAATAAACCCACACCTAAAATAAGAGAAATCCTGATAAAAAATAAGATCCCTGGGTAATCAGAAAAAAGACCCCAAGCAGCTCCCGTATTAAAGGCTGTATTCAAAGAAAAAGAGATCCCCAAAAAATCGGAGAAAATGGGAACCCCTCCAAAAGGATAGATCCCACCCTGTAAGGGGGGGATGAAACCAAGCGCGAGCATCTTTGTTGCAATATCGAGCACCAACAAAACAAGAAAAAAGATCACAGGAGCCCCTTTTCAAACTGCTCTTGCGCTTTCACCGTCATCGTAGCATAAGGAATCGCCTCTAACCGTTTCAAAGGGATCTCTTCTCCTGAAATATCACAGACACCGTAGGTTCCTTCCTCAACTTTTTCCAAAGCTCGATCAATCTGCCTTAGAAGCTGAAACTCTTTACTTGTCACTTCCAAATTGACATTCCGAACAAAATCATCAGTCCCCTCATCCGCCGAATGTTGGGAATAACCCTTTGACTCATCGGGAGAAGCCACCTCTTTTTTTGCTCCATTTAAGACTTTGGTGATTTGTGCTTTCATTTCTTCTAAACGGGCTTTGAAATGAACAACTTCATTTTTCTTCAGTGGCATCGCTTAACTCCTCTTCTTTCAAGGTGGCTTCAGGGACAATCGATTGAATGGCTTCCAAAAGCTCTCGGACATCCTTGAATCGCTTGTAAACACAAGCAAACCGTATATAAGCCACGACGTCGATTTTTTGTAAATGCTGCATCACCAAGTCGCCAAGTTCTCGGCTAGAAATCTCTCGAACGCCCCGCCTCATGAGATCACCCTTCACCTGATCGGCCAAACGCCTTACCTCATCATGACTCACCCGAGTATGGCGACAAGCGGCATCGAGCCCTTGGATCAGCTTTTCCTCCTTAAAATCTTCAAAGGTACCATCCCGTTTTTTGACTTGCAAAGTGAGATCGATTGTTTCAAACGTGGTGAATCTCTGCATGCATTGGCAACACTCTCGCCTTCTTCGAATCGCATTGAGTTCAAAAGCGTTACGCGAATCGGTGACTTTCGATTCCTCATGATGACAAAAGGGACATCTCACACAAACCTGTGAACCTTAAAATGGCGGAGAGAGTGGGATTCGAACCCACGATACGCTTTCACGTATACACGCTTTCCAAGCGTGCTCCTTAAGCCACTCGGACATCTCTCCAAAGGTGCAAGCGAGTTTAAAGGATAAAGGGAAAAACAGGCAAGAAAAACCATGAAAAAACTTTGCTTATAACGGAAATGATCCCAAAGCCAGCTTTTTGACAGAGTCAAAGCGCCGAACTGCCATGTACGAAATCACTAATAATAAGTCAGTTACCACAACAAAACCTCGACAGACAAAAATCAATTCTTCAGATTATTTCGATATACCTCTAAAATGCTCTCGATGCGAATTTTATTTTTTACTTACCTTTTCCCTTTTGGCCTCTTTGCAGCAGTTTTAAACGCCTTTGCTCCCAGCTATCCACCAGATCCAGGAGTGACCATTCTTCACATCATCGAAAACCTCAATCCCGGATGCGGCGGAGGGGCCCATGCAGCCGCATTCATTGCTTTACCAGGAACTTCTCCATTTGGAGTTTGTACTACCCAAGACGGAAGAAAAGCCTATGTTTCCGACCTTTCTCCATCGAGTGGGGGAGTCTACCGCATTGACGCCCTCACCTATGAGACAATCCTGGTTGCCGACCCTCTCAGAACTTTTTATGGGCCTACTTATCTGGCGACAGCTCCCGACGGAAAATCGGTCTACGTCTCGAATTTTGGAAATGGGGGGGATGGGCATACAGTCAGCATCATCTCGACCGAAAGAGATTCTGTCTTTTTAGAACTCGAGGTAGCTCTTGGTCCAACGGGGATTTGTTTTGATGAAACGAATTGTTATATTGCCTGCCAAAATAACGGAAGACCAGTCATTTATGAAATAAATCTAAAAAACCCAACAACAAATTATAACTATTTCCACCTTTCTCGAGGGACCAATCCTTTAGGGATCGGAGTGGCTCCCGGAACCCATTTTCTCTACGTCGTCTGTTTTGGTAGTTCTGTGATTGAAGTCTATGACCTCATGAATACCTCTCATTGGAAACATCCCCCCCCCCTCAAAGTCATCAATCTCACCTCTTCTCTTCCAAGCCCAACCGACATCGCATTCACCCGCTCGCACGCCTACATTACATCAACGCAGCCCCCTTATCTGCTCGCGATTAAAACCGACCCCCTTCCTTGGGTCGATAAATCTATTCATTTTTCCTATTGTCCGGCACTCCGCGGGATTGCCGTGACACCCGAAAAAGAACTCATCTATACTACATCCCTCAACGGATCTGGGATCTCTATCATTCATGGAAACGAAAATACGAATCGAACAGAAAGCAACATAAAAAAAGTCCATCTCCAGATCGCAATCAGCCCAAAAGAAACCCCACCTGTGCAAGGTATTTTAGGCTTTATCACAAGCTCTCATCTCAACTCTTTAAGGCCTTCGTTCACTGTTCATAACACAACCCCAGCAACTATTTTTATAACACTAGCCCTCTACGCAGTCAAAAAACCCCAAGGATATTTTGATACTAAACAAAATAATTGGCTTAATACTCAAACACTCATTACCTTCCAAACGTTTTCGATTCCACCAGGAGAATTTATCCTCGAGTACTCAGCCGACTTTTTTTACCCAGACGGGTCTTTTCAACTCGAATTGTTTCAGGGAAGTGACCCCATCAACTGGAAAGGGTCTGGACCCCTTAAATCTCTCAATAGCCACCTCCTCGATTCAAAATTCTATTACCATTAGTGAGCAAAAAGCTGACCTTTGAATCATTTAAGATTGCAGGAATTAGGGGAAAAATAGGATGATTTTTTGCTTGAGAGGTAATTGCAAAACTCGCTTTGAGAAGCGGTTTTGATGACTTTGGTGTTGCACAAGATTTTCCAAAAATCGACATAATCCCCTGGGCCTTAGTCGATTTTAGAAAAATCCCGCCCAGCGTCAAATGGGAAAAACCGCTTCCAAACGGAGTTTTTCAACCCCCTCTCATGTAAAATGCGAAACTAGGCGCTTTGTGCAAAAAATCATCAATATCCTCAAAATCAAATACTTAGCAAGTCTACTTGTTTTATTTTCCTCCTGTCAAAGAAAAGAAGAGGACCTCCCTCCTAAAACAACCCTTCTGGTCAGCCTTGCTCCCTACCAGGAATTGGTAAAAAAAATCGCAGGCGAAGGATTTCGAGTGGAAGCGGTTGTACCTCCCAATGCCAATCCCCACGTCTATGAACTCACAGGGAGGCAAATCAGCACCATCGGAGAAGGGGTAATCTGGTTCAGAATTGGGGAACCGTTTGAAAAAAGGGCTCTCTTAGGGCTGATGGAAAAAAACAGCGACTTCATCGCAAAGGACCTGAGAGAGGGACTTATTCTCATTCATGACCACTCTCACAATGGGTGTCATTGTTCTCCCGATCAGGAAGACCGCCATCTTTGGCTTAGTCCGAAAGCGATGCTCCGCCAAGTTGAGACAATTGTTGCGGGATTGATTCAAAAATTCCCTGAAAAAAAAGCTCTTTTTGAAGCCCATCAACAACCCATTCTCGACGACCTTAAGAAATTAGATGCAGAAATCGAGGCCATTTTGGCCAACACCTCTCAGAGATCCTTTGTCGTTTCCCATCCTGCTTTTGCCTATTTCTGTAGAGATTATGGGATGAAACAAATTGCGATCGAATGGGAAGGGAAAGAGCCGACGGTGAGGCATATTGGAGACATTGTCCAAGAAATTGAGCAAAGTCATACAAAGCTTGCGATCTCTATCCCTCAACACAGCAATAAAGGGCTCGAGATTCTGTCAAAAAAACTCGATCTCGATATACACACTCTCGATCCTTACGCCGCTGACTACGCTGAAACTATACGAAGGCTCGCCCATCTGATTGCAGGTAGGGAGACCCCTTGATGATGCGAGAGGCCATACATCTCTTTCACCTTCTCTTTAGTTACGAAGATGTCCCAGTTCTGGAGCAAGGGGAGCTGACCATTGAACACGGTTCTTTTCTCGGAATCATTGGCCCCAATGGAGGAGGGAAAACCACACTTTTAAAATTGCTGATGGGATTCTTAAAGCCGAATAGAGGACTTCTTCGCGTGTTAGGAACGTCTCCTGAAAAAGCGCGCCTTCACATTGGATACGTCCCCCAATTCCACCAATGCGACCGAGAATTCCCCATCACCGTCGAAGAGCTCGTTTTATTAGGAGCTCTTTCAAAAACCTCTTCTTTTGGTACATACCCTAAAGAGATCAAAGAGAGAGCTCTCGATCTGATGAATGAACTCGGTCTTGCTCCCCATAGTAAAAAGCCATTTGGATCTCTTTCCGGAGGTCTTGCGCAGAGAGCCCTTCTCGCCAGAGCTCTCCTTTTAAACCCGGAGCTTCTGCTTCTTGACGAGCCAACAGCCAACGTGGATCCCACTTCCACATTTCTCATCCTCCAAAAACTTGAAAAGCTAAAAGGAAAAAAAACGATTCTTCTTGTGACCCATGATCTCCAATCGATTCTGGATCGAGTGGATCAGATTCTCTGTATCCAAAGGAAAATTACCCCTTATCATCCCAAAGAGATTTGTGAACACTTCGCCTTTGGTATTTATCATCCCCCTTACCCCAAAAAACACGATGGCATACAGTCAATTTCTTCATGATCCTTTTCTCCAAATGGCTCTCTTTGCCAGCCTCCTCGCATCGCTTGCAAGCGGTTGCATGGGCTCTTTTGTCGTTGTGAAGCGGATCGTCTTTGTCGCCGGAAGCATTTCCCATTCGATTTTAGCAGGAACCTCTTTTTGCCTCTGGCTTCAAAGAACCCAGGACATCAGCTGGGCGACCCCTCTCCATGGATCCTTTGCTGCCGCGATTCTTTCAGCTTTTGTCCTCGGCTGGATCCATCTTAATTATAGGCAAAGAGAAGATGCGGTGATTGCTGCTATTTGGTCCACTGGGATGGCAATCGGGGTCATCTTTCTCTCGATCACTCCTGGCAATAATAGCGAAATGATGAATTTCCTCTTTGGCAACATCCTTTGGACCACCTCGAAAGATCTCCTTTTCTTAACCGGACTTGACCTCCTCGTCCTCCTTTCCCTTTTGTTCAATTACAGAAAACTCATCGCCCTTTGTTTTGATGAAGAGCAGGCTCTTTTACAAGGAGTGGAAACGAGGAAACTCTATCTTTTTTTCTTAAGCCTTGTTGCCATCACTATTGTTCTTCTCATTCAAATCGTCGGAACCATTCTCGTGATCGCACTTCTCACACTTCCAGCAACACTTGCCAGCCTCTTTACTCGGACGCTACCTTCAATGATGCTCTTTGCCTCGATCTCCTGCGCCCTCTTGAGTGGACTAGGTCTTGGAGCCTCTTATATTCTCGATTGGCCACCCGGAGCCACAATTGCTCTTTTATTAGCCCTTTGTTATCTTCTGGCACTCCTTTATAAGAAGAAAGTCCGATGGTTTTTCTCCTCGTCAACTTCGGGGGTCCCCGAGATCTCTCAGAAACAGAGTCGTTCCTAAAAGAACTCCTTTGCGATCGCGATGTTGTTCGAACGAAATTTCCCTCTTTTCTCCACCGCTACCTCTTTTCGAAAATCGCTAAAAAAAGAGCAGCGAAGATCCAAGAAGATTATCGACTTATCGGAGGGGGATCCCCCATTTACTTCGATACCGAAACCATTGCGAAAAAGATCTCCTTAAAGCTTCAGGCTTCCGTACTCACCTTTCACCGTTATCTCCCCGCGACCCATGCAGAATCGCTCCAAAAAATCGAAGAGTGCAAAGACGAAACCATCACCGTTATCCCCTTGTTTCCCCAATTCACCTACGCCACAACAGGGAGTATTGCACGATTCTTCTCTACTCATCTCACCTCTTCTACCAGCAAAAAACTCCGTTGGATTCGATCCTATCCAGATCATCCCCTCTTTGTTCAATCCTTTCAAAAGAGGATCTCCGATTTTTTAACCGAGAACTACCTAGCCCCTCACGAAACACTGCTCCTTTTCTCAGCTCACGGCGTCCCAAAAAGCTTTGTTGAAACAGGGGACCCCTATCAAGAAGAGTGCGCCCGCTCCTTCAGCGAGATCAAAGAGGCCTTTCCTACAGCCCTGTCTCTTCTCTGCTACCAATCAAAATTTGGGAAAGGAGAATGGATCAAACCCTACACCAATGAAGTGTGTGAAAACATCCACTTGTTTCTCCAGGGGCGCAAGCAAGTCGTATTCATTCCCTTAAGCTTTACCTCCGATCACATCGAAACCCTTTTTGAAGTCGAATATCAATATCTGCCTGTCATCCGAGAAAAAAACGTAAAAGCCTATCGATGCCCTGCCCTCAATCTAGAGCCCTACTGGATCGACTCTCTTTGTCGCATGGCCCAAGAAATCAAGGAGCATAAAAAAACTCAAGATCTCTATCAATGAGCCTAAGAAATCGCCTTCTTACCTTCTTTTGCCAACTTTTCCCCATCCAGAAACATCCCGTGGAACAGGACCGGCGCATTCTGATCGTCACTACCACAGCACTCGGCGACACACTCTGGGCAACCCCCGCGATCGAATCTTTGCGCAAAAGTTTTCCGAATGCCTTCATCGGCGTATTGACCAGTTCAATGGGAAGGGAAGTACTCAAAGACAACGCGCATATCGATCAACTCTATCTCCTTGAAGAGCCACTGCTTCCCCGCTTTTTCTCTCTGAGAAAGAAACTCTACAAAGAGCGATTTGATACCATCCTGATGTTTCACGCCTCCCAAAGACTGACCCTTCCCCTCTGCGCTCTTTTAGGAGCCACTCAAATCATCGGGACTCGCGGGATCAACAAAGGGCTCGACTCTCTTTTAACCCACCCCCTTGAACAGCTTCATGAACACGAAATCCTAAGACGGCTGAAAATCGTCGAGAACACCGGCGGATCAATCCACTCCGAAACCCTCTCCTTCACCCCTGACCCCGAAGCTTTTTTCCCTCTAGAAAAAAAGCAATGGATCATCCTCCATCCTGGATCGAAAGATGCGTTCAAGAGATGGAAAAAAGAGCACTTTATCATGCTTGGTAAAGAACTCGAAAAAAGATGGGGATATTCGCTTCTAATAACAGGAACGAAAGAAGAACAGATGCTCATCGAAACAATTGCCCAGGAGATCCCAGGTGCAAGGAGTCTGATTCCCACCTCCTTGGATGAATTCGCCCACCTCCTTTCCCAAGTTGAGATCCTCATCAGCAATGACACAGGCCCGGTCCATCTCGCTGCAGCCCTTAAAGTACCCACTATCGCTCTCTACTCTCCCACTAATCCCCAGCTCTGCGGTCCCTATCTTGCTAAAGAAACCATTGCTCTTTATAGGAAGCCGACCTGCACACCCTGTCTTAAACGGAAGTGCCCCCTCCCTTTTTGCTTAAGCCAAATCACCCCGAAAGAGGTCCTTGAACAAGTAGAAAAATTGATGAGATCTTACGTATGTACATGAGAAATCTCCTACCCTTCCTCCCCCTCTATTATCTCTCTGTCACCTTTACATTTCGCGATCAGGGCCATCTCGAGTAAGACCTCTCTCCTGGACACTAAGGAATGAAAAACTCTGAGGCTGTGAAAAAAATTATTTTAACGCGAGTTTTGGATAACAAAAAAGCGTTAAATCACAGACTCAATTGAAGGCTGCGCAAACACAGCTAAACTCGACATTGGCTGCGAAGTCCTCATTAACGAGCAAAAAAACAACGATTAAACTCGAGTCTCTTTTCGAAGCTGGCCCAGCACGATGGAAAGAGTCTTGGTAAAGCGCTCTACATCCTCCACCGTATTGTAGATCCCAAAGGAAGCGCGCATGGCCGTTGTCAGCCCAAAACGGCGCAATATAGGCTGGGCGCAGAGGTGTCCTGTCCGAATGGCAATCTGTTCTAAATCCAATAGAGAAGCTACGTCGAGAGGATGGATCCCCTTGATAGTAAAGGTGAGTATCGCCCCTTTTTGAGGGGTTGTTCCCACAATAGAGACTCCTGGAATCTCTAAAATACGAGCAGTTGCTTCTTGAAGAAGAAAAAGCCCGTGGTCTTGGATACTCCCAAGTCCCACTTCTTCCATGAAATCGAGAGAACTTTTGAACGCCACGACTGAACCAATGATCGGAGTCCCTGCTTCAAAGCGAAGAGGGGGTTCTTGATAGGTGGCCTCCAAAAGATCGACTTTGACCACCATATCGCCCCCTCCCTCGACGGGATCCATTTGTTCCAAAAGAGCTTTTTTCCCGTAGAGGATCCCCAGTCCCGTCGGACCGTAGCATTTGTGGGCAGAAAAGGCGAAAAAATCGCAGTCAAGATTTTGGACATCAATCAACATGTGGGGAGCGCTTTGGGCCCCATCGACCACCACTACAGCCCCGAATCGGTGCGCTTCGAGGGCGATCTCTGCAATCGGATTGAGGGTCCCGAGAACGTTGGAAATGTGAGCCACAGCCACGATTTTTGTCTTTGAAGAGATCACCCCCTTCCAAAGAAGATTGCCCTCATCATCAACCGGAATGACCCGTAAAGAGGCCCCCGTCTCTTTGGCGATCATTTGCCAAGGGACAAGATTCGAGTGGTGCTCCATCTCGGTCACAATGATCTCATCGCCCGTTTGCAATACCCGTTTCCCGTAGCTTCTCGCAACCAGATTGAGAGAATCGGTGGTCCCTCTCGTGAACACGATCTCCTCGACCTCTCTTGCATGAAGAAGCTCTTTCACTTTTTCTCTCGTTGCGTTATATCGATCGGTCGCAAGCAAAGAGGGTCGATAGAGGGCCCGATGGACCGTCGCATATTCCTCCGCGTAAAAATGAAAGAGAGCATCGATCAGCTCGCGCGGTTTGTGCGTCGTCGCTGCGCTATCGAGATAGCAAAGATCGGGGTGATGATCAAAAATGGGGAAGCGTTCTTTCATCTAAACACTCTTTGAGTTCATAGAGGAAACTCTCAGTTAAACATCTCTTTGCCTCCTCTTGAGAAAGACCTCGAGAGCGGAGATAAAAAAGACTCTCTTCATCGATCTGTGAGACGGTGGCGCCGTGAGAGGCCTTCACGTCGTCGGCTAAGATCTCTAAATTGGGTTTGGCAAAGGCAATCGCTTGATCACTCAAAAGGAGATTATTGCTCAGCTGATAGCTCTCCGTTTTTTGGGCTAACGGATGGACGTAGATTTTTCCTTCAAAACTCGAGCGAGTCTGATCTTTTAAAAGAGCTTTAAAATGTTGACGCGATCGGCAAGAGGGGGCCAAATGTTCCACCACCGCATGGATATGATTCTGCGCCTGATTTTGCAAAGCTGTAACTCCCTGAAGAAGTGCTTCCGCCTGTTCTTCTAAGAGTTGAATCCGGAGTGAATGACGGGCTACTTCGCTCCCCTCCGAATAGAGCTGCAAGATGAAACGACTCTCTTTTTTCAAATCAGCTCTAAGCGCCCGAAAAAGATGCCCTCTTTTCCCCTCTACATGGGACGTTTTCATACGCAAAGAAGCCCCTTCATCCAGAACGATATCGACACAGCTATTCACAAAATAGATCTCTTTTCCACAAAATCTCTCCACTATCTCCACCTTGGCCCCTTTCCCGAGATAAATCATCAAACGAGGAGTAGCCATATCGGGAGAGGTCAAGATATGCTCAACTACAATCTTCTTCAAAAACTCTTTTCTAGGAGGAACGTACAAAAACGCCCCTCTCCCTAAAAAAGCGCCGTTGAGAGCTGCAAAAGGATCTTTTTCTTCCCTGATGGTCCGGATCATTCTCGTCTGTAAAAAAGCGCCATACGATTTCATCGCCAAATCAAGAGGGAGACACACCACATCGTCAGGGAAAAGAGAATGATCCGGAGAAAAGAACCCATCGATGAAAACAATTTTGAGAAGAGACTCATCGACCGTCACATCAGAATTGTATTCAGCTGGTCGAGGAAGAACAAGGTGCTGCAAAGGGACGTACTGAAATGCCTCTCCTCGAAAATCGAGAGAACCTAATTCGCGAAACCGATCCCAATATTTTCTTCTCCATGAAGAAAGAGGATCGTTTTGTGCCAAAATCTCTTGAAACTGCGGCTCAAGCATAGCCCTTCTCTTCAAGCTCAAGTGCTAATTCAGCCCCTCCTGAACGGATGATTTTTCCTCCGGAGAGAACATGGACAAAGTCAGGCAACACATAATCGAGCAAACGCTGATAATGGGTGATAAGAAGGATCGATTTTTTAGGACTTTTCATCCGATTGATGCCGTTTGCCACCACCCGAATCGCATCGATGTCGAGACCCGAATCGGTCTCATCCAAAACAGCCAAATCAGGCTCAAAAAGAGACATCTGCAAGATTTCGTTTTTCTTCTTTTCCCCCCCAGAAAATCCCTCATTGATATTCCGCGATTTAAATTCGGAGCGGATCTCCATCGCTTCCATCTGCAGATCTAAAAGAGATTCAAATGCCTCTTTCGAAAGGGGAGGAAGATCTCTCCCTTTTCTCTGTGCATTGAGAGCCAAAAAGAGAAACTCTCGGTTCGACACACCCGGAATTTCAAGCGGATACTGGAATCCCACAAACAGACCCAGATGCGAGCGCTCTTCCACATCAAGGTCCAGCAAATCTTTTCCCTTGAAAAAGACGCTTCCCTTCGTCACCTCATAAGAAGGATGCCCGGCAAGCATTTTTACAAAAGTTGATTTGCCCGCGCCGTTGGGACCCATAATCGCATGGGTCTCTCCCTCTCGAATCGTCAAAGAAAGTCCCTTTAAAATGGGCATCTCTGACGTCGAAACATGAAGATCTTGCATTTCAAGTAAATTAGCCAACTGAATTCTCCAGTTTAAGAGCGAGGAGTTTTTGCGCTTCGACTGCAAATTCAAGAGGAAGTTCTTTGATCACATCCTTACAAAAACCATTCACAATCAAATTGATGGCGTCTTCTTTCGAAACACCTCGCGTTTGTAAATAAAAAATCTGTTCTTCATTCAATTTGGAAGTCGATGCCTCATGCTCGAGAATGGCCGACTGATTCCCCGCCTCGATGTAGGGAAAAGTATTCGCAGAACACCGATTGCCAACAAGCATCGAGTCGCACTGGGTATAGTTACGCGCTTTTTCGGCCTTCGGAGAAATCTTCACGAGCCCCCGGTACGTATTGCTCGATTCATCAGCCGAGATCCCCTTCGAAATGATCGTCGAGCGGGTATTCTTGCCGATGTGATACATCTTCGTCCCCGTATCAGCCTGCATCTTCCCATTTGTCAAAGCCACCGAATAGAACTCCCCGACAGAGTGATCGCCCCGCAAAATGCAGCTCGGGTATTTCCATGTGATTGCAGAGCCTGCCTCGACCTGTGTCCAACAAATCTTCGAGTGATCGCCGAGGCAAAGACCCCGCTTCGTCACAAAGTTATACATGCCCCCTTTCCCCGTCTTCGGATCTCCCGCATACCAGTTCTGGACCGTTGAGTACTTAATTTCAGAACCCTTTTTTGCGACCAACTCAACCACTGCAGCGTGAAGCTGATTCGTATCGAAAGCGGGCGCTGTGCACCCCTCCAAATAGCTTACATACGAGTCTTCTTCTGCAATGATCAAAGTTCTCTCAAACTGTCCCGTTTCCCTTTCATTGATCCTGAAATAGGTCGATAACTCCATGGGAGACCGAACCCCTTTAGGCACATAGACAAACGATCCATCGGAGAAGACAGCTGAATTGAGCGCCGCATAGAAATTATCTCCGATCGGGACCACCGTCCCTAAATATTCTTCGACCAGATCGGGGAATCGTTTTACCGCCTCTGAAATAGAACAAAGAATCACCCCTGCCGCTTCTAACTGCTTGCGAAAAGTAGTTCCAAGCGAGACCGAGTCAAACACCACGTCGACGGCGACATTGGAGAGCTGCTTTTGCTCATCAAGGGGAACCCCCAACCGCTCAAAAGTTTTCAATAACTCAGGATCCACATCGTCCAAGCTTTCCAGACGAGGACGACCCTTCGGCTCCGCATAGTAAGAAATATTTTGAAAGTCAATCGGAGGATAGTTGAGATGAGCCCATTTAGGTTCTTCCATTTGCAGCCATTTTTTGAAGGCCTTCAAACGAAATTTCAGTAAAAATTCAGGCTCCTCCTTTCTCCGGGAGATCTCACGCACTACGCTCTCATCTAATCCCTTAGGGAAAACATCCGAAGCAATTGGTGTGACAAAGCCATATTTGTACTCATTAGGAGCGGTTAGGGTCTCATCGATTGTCATGACAGGGAAAGAGTCTACTCTAAATGAACATTATCCCGAAAGGGGCTCAGACCACCGAAACGAATTAGCCAGATAAACTAAAATTATATATAATAAAAATATAAGGATATAATTATGACTTACAAAGAACTTCCAATTCAAGCAAAACTAGAAATGGCAAAAGACATCAGCAGAATCATCGCCCATCTTCACCGAGGAGAAAAAAAAGAGGCTGACTTTCTGATCGAAGAACTGAAAAAACGGTCGGTCTACTTCTCTGAGGAGGCGCAACAAGCCGTCCTGATGTTCAGTGAACAAGTCGATTTCCAATATGACTATGACCCTTGGCATAAGGTGACTGACAACGTGGAAAAAGCGGCAAGACAGGTCCTTGAGGCTCTAGGGCTTACCCCCCCTTAATGCTATATACCGATTGATATTTAATTAAAAAACTATTAAAATATTATTAATATGGGAATTCAATCGAACCAACTTACATCCTCTACAGAATATGGGATCCAGTTCCTTTTAGCGCTGAACAAGACTCTTGAAGAGAGCTCTTCCGAATATCGAATAACCAAGATCGTCGAATCGTGGAAACTCCAAACAGTCCGATTTTGCCTCAGCCTTTACCCTGATGCCGATCGAGAGGAGGGTGATCAAACCCCGCAATCGAACCAACAGGTGCAAGCCGACAGACAAAAGATGTTAACCGCAATCGAAAAGACTTTTATTGAAGATACCCCCACCCCCTACTGTTGGATAGATGAGGACAATCAAATCTGGATTCATTTTGAAAAGCCCCTCGCGCTTCGAGGAGTTCCTTCCCCTCCGGATCGATTCGAGCTCAAAAAGCCAAAACAAGAGCCCCCTGCAGAGACCTCCTTCTGCACAATTTCCTAATTCCTTTTCCCTCTTAACGTTCGAAGCGGCTTTCCTGACTGAATGTGCGCTTCAATCTCTTCCAAGGAGAGATGTTTCGTTTCTGGAACATAGTAGAGCGAAAAGAGCAGGCCCAAGACGCAGGCAATTGCATAGAGAACAAACGTAAGAGAAATTCCCACTTCATGCAGTAAAATCGGAAACGTGGCGACCACAATTGTATTGAAAGCCCAGTTACTTCCTGCAGAAAAACCGGCACCTTCTCCGCGCACTTTCACGGGGAAAATTTCGGGCATCATCACCCAAGGAAGAGGGCCTAAACCAATTGCAAAAGCCGAGATATAAACAAAGAGCAAGAGAACGGAGAGCCAACCGAGAGAAGGGACCTGGAAATATTCAAGCAAGGCGATGAAGAAAAGACTTCCTGCCGTCCCGATAAATCCCGCAATCAGAAGAGGGCGTCTCCCAAACTTTTCAATCCATCGCATCGAGAGAACTGTCATAAAAACATTGACCGCCCCCAGACCCAACGTAGCCAAAAGACCGGCAAAATGCCCTCCCAATCTCAACTCTCCAAAAATGGTCGGTGCATAATAGATTACCGCATTGATCCCACTCAACTGCTGGAAAAAGAACAAAAGCATCCCTACAAGAAGAGAAGGGCGTATCTTCTTTGAAAAAAGCTCCTTCCAATTTTTCTTTTCTTTTTGCATGTGAACAACTTGCTCGATCTCACGGAGCTCTCTTTTGGCTTTCTCCTTTCCATAGAGACGACAAAGAGCCTCTTCCGCTTCATCTAATCTCCCTCGAGAGCAAAGCCAACGAGGACTTTCTGGGAGAAAAAGAGACCCAAAAAAAAGAAGTGCGCTCGGAATAAAGCCTGCAGCAAAGATCATTCTCCATGGGATATGGCCTACAGCAAAAAGATTGATCAGGTAAGAGCAAAAAATCCCGATCGTGATGGCGAGCTGAAAATAGATCACCAATTTCCCTCGAATTTCGCTTGGGGCTGCTTCCGCGATGTAAAGAGGACTAATCACCACTGACATCCCAATACTAACACCGAGGAGGACTCTTGAAACACAAAGAAGAAAGTAAGAAGAAGTGGTCATCAAAATCACAATCGCAATCGCAAAGAGAATCGGAACGAGATGGAGCACTCTGAGACGTCCTGCCCAGTCAGAAAAACGACCAATAACACAAGCAGAAACCAGAGCCCCAAAAGGCATTAATCCCATCATGAAGCCCACCTGCTTATCATTTAAAACAAAAGCCTCTTTAATCATGGGAAGCACCCCCGATACGATCCCTTCATCAAATCCGAATAAGAACCCTGTGAGAGCAGAAATCAGAGCAATTAGATAAACCATTTTTCCTCTTTCCTTAAAAAAACTCCTTATATACAATCGGCCTATTCAGAGGCAAATATATGATATGGTTTTTTCTTCTCCTGACTCTTTCTTTCTATGGCTCTGACCATAGAATTTCTCAAAGCGCTCGGTATCGACATGAATCGATGCTCCTCTATTTTCAACAAGAAGAGTCCAAAAAAGAGGCCGTCTCTTTCTGGAACAGAAAATACATGTTTGATAACTGGAGCCACTATCGGAATAAATTGGCTGATTTAGGAGTCACTGTCGACTCTTCCTTTGTGACCGACATGCAAGGGAATCCTTCTGGAGGAAAATCCCAAGGCTTTGCCTATGCCGGCTCTTATGCACTCTCTCTCAATATCGACTTTACGCAGGCAGGGCTTTCTGACTTCCACCTATTTACTTCTGCTGTGTGGAGAACAGGAACAAATCTTTCAAGAGACAAAATCGACAACCAGTTTACCGTATCGCAACTCTATGGATCACAAACAGTCCGTCTCGACTGTCTCTATCTTCTCAAATACTTTTTGGACAAGAGGCTCAGCTTTAAAGCAGGCCGTTTAAATGCAGGCGATGACTTCCTCTGCTCCCCCCTCTACTGGCAATATGTGAACAACGGCTTTGACGGAAATCCCGTCTCCATTTTCTTCAATGTCCCCTTTACCGCCTACCCGAAAGCCACCTGGGGCGCGTATGCCCAGGGAAAACCTTGGGAATGGCTCTCGATTAAAGCAGCAGTCTACAATGCCAATAGCAAAATCCAAGCAAATAAATACCATGGAACCAACTTCACCTTTGCATCGACAAACGGGGTTGTTTGGATTACTGAGTGGCAAGCGCTCGTCAATCAAGGGAAAGAGTCGCACGGACTTCCCGGAAACTACAAAGTGGGCTTTTACTATCTGACAGGAAGCACCCACAAATTCTCAGGAGGATTTGAAAAAGGAGATCCAGGCTTCTACCTCCTCCTTGATCAAATGATCTACCGAAAAGGGGGCCCCAGCTCCGATCAAGGACTCACTCCTTTTGTCTCCCTCATCTCCCAACCCAAGGACCGGAACAAATTTCCGTTCTTCGTCAATGGAGGGCTCGTCTACAAAGGAATTATCCCAGGAAGAACTCAAGACACTGCCTCCTTTGGTTTTGTCTACGGGAAATACAGCGAAGATCTCGCCCGCGCAGAAAGAGCTCAAGGGAAACAGGGACCAACCGCCGAAACCGTGTTAGAACTCGATTATTGGGTCCAAATCACTCCCTGGTTCTACATCATGCCCGACATCCAATACATCATCCGGCCTAAAGGGCTCAATACCCCAAATGCCCTCGTATTAGGTGTCCAGATCGGCTTAGATCAATGGTAAACTTGAACCGAAACGTTCAGTTATACACTAGCATAATTTATCCTGCCGCTTGCGATCTTGTTCAAAATCTTAGAATGCGAAGTTTCCGACGGTTTTTTCGAGTCCCTCTTGGAAAGGGGTCTTTGGGATCCACCCGAAAGCCTTGCGGATCTTTGTCGAATCGATCGAATACCGAAAATCATGCCCTGGGCGATCGGAGACAAAGTGAATGAGCGCACGATATTTTTGAGAGGACTCACCCTTTTGTTTGGCTAAAACATCGATGAGGCGGTGGACCAGATCGAGATTGGAAAGTTCAGTCCCTCCTCCAATATCATAGGTTTCCCCTGAGATCCCATTTTCCAAAATAGCCCAGATCGCCTCCACGTGATCATCCACATAGAGCCAGTCGCGCACGTTGTCTCCTTTTCCGTAGATGGGAAGAGGCTCTTTCCGGAGACATTTTTGAATCATGAGAGGGATCAGCTTTTCGGGGTATTGGCCGGGGCCGTAGTTGTTGCTGCAGTGGGAAATGGTCGTCGAGAGGCCGTACGTCTGTGCAAAGGCCCGAACGAGGTGATCGGAGGCTGCTTTAGAGGCCGAGTAGGGAGAATTGGGACGATACGGGGAGTTTTCGTGAAAATAGCCCTCCTTCCCAAGAGATCCATAAACTTCATCAGTTGACACGTGATGGAAATGGGTTTTTGGAAATTTTCTTAACGCCTCCAAAAGAGAAAGGGTTCCTTTCACGTTGGTCTCGATAAAGGGCAATGCCGACGCGATACTCCGATCGACATGGGTCTCTGCTGCAAAATGGACCACCGCATCAATTTCCTCAGCAAGGAGCTGTTCTACAAGCGGTTGATCCAAAATATTGCCGTGGACAAATGTATAGCGCGATTCTTGCTTCAGGTGAGCGAGGTTGTCTTTATGGGCTGCATAGGTGAGAAAATCGAGATTGATCACTCTCCCTTGAAAATCGGGCTTTCGGAACAGGTAGCGGATAAAAGCAGATCCAATAAATCCAGACCCTCCAGTGACGAGCAATCCCTTCAACGAGCGCACAAACACCTCGTTAAAAAGGCATGGAGAGCTTCTTGCCAGGGGCGAATGGGCCGCGAGAGGTGCATCTCGATTTTTGTCGTGTCAAACACCGAATAGGGAGGCCTTTTGCAGGGAGAAGGAAAAGTGGAGCTTGGACAAGGCGTAAGCTTCTGGGTCACAAAAGGGATGTGATGCTTCAATGCAAACGAATGTACTTCTGAGGCAAATGAAAATTTAGACGCGCTCCCACGATTCGCGTAGTGGAAAAGACCCTCCTCATTCACCATCTGGATAATGGTGGCTGCCAAATCTTCTGCGTAAGTGGGGCTATTCCACTGATCATCGGAGAGAAAGATTTCCTCTTTTTCTCGGAAAAGTTCAAGAAGTCTAGCAATGAAATTTCTCCCGCGAGCACCGAAAAGAGCAGAGGTCCGGATGATGCAAGCAGAAGGCATGATGGCTGCCAACCGTCTCTCCCCTTCTAACTTCGTCTCTCCGTAGTAATTAAGAGGCTTAACTAAATCAGTTTCTACAAGAGGGCGGTTACCATCTCCTGGGAATACGTAATCAGTAGAAATATGGACGAGAGAGACTCCTTTTTCTTGCGCTACTTTCCCTAAATTTTCAGGGCCTATCGCATTGGCACGGAAAGCCATCTCTCGCTCAGACTCGGCTCGATCGACTAGAGAAAAGGCCGAACAATTGACAATGTGAGTAATTTCTGGATGGTCTGTTAGAAAATAGCGAAGGGATGTAAAATCTCCTACATCGGCGATCTCTTTATCGGTTCCAATGCAAAGATCTGGAGCCATCTCTAAAAGAGAAGATCCGAGAAGTCCTTTGGCCCCCACCACCCAAATTTTCATTCCCATAGGACTTCCCTAAAAAATGGGCTCTTTGTATCGCGAATAGAGAGAAGCGGTTGATCGATCGGCCAATCAATTGCGAGATCGGGATCGTTCCATCGGATTGAAGACTCTGTTTTCGGATCGTAAAAAGCGCTCACTTTATACTGGACAAGCGCCGTCTCACTTAAAACTGCGTAACCGTGAGCAAATCCAACAGGGATAAAAAGCTGGCACAAAGAAAGATCGTCGAGAGTCACTCCACACCATTTCCCAAAAGTGGGAGATCTGGGTCTGATGTCAACTGCAACATCCCAAATCTTCCCCTGGAGACAGGAAACGAGTTTCGCCTGACCGGGAGAGGACTGATAGTGAAGAGCTCGGATAGTACCCCTTTTGGAAAAAGCGAGATTGTCTTGGACAAAAGAGACTGCAATCCCCGATTGCTCATAGAGACGAGCCTGAAAACTCTCCAGGAAAAAACCTCTCTCATCCGAAAAGATCTTCGGAGTAATCCGTTTTAATCCAGCTGGGAAAAGCTCCTCTATTTGCATGGAGCCATTTTCCCGGAGGGAGCGAGATAAGTTCAAGAACTTTTAAGAGCAACAACGGTCGCATGGCGCCCGGTCTGTTTGCCATCGCGCCGATAGGAAAAATAATCTTCCTGTTGGCAATAGGTACAAATCTCAGTCAGCTCAATATTTTTCTCTAAAATGCCGCAAGAAGTGAGTTGTTTTTTCGTGATCGCCCAAAAATCAAAGTAATTAGGTTTCACTTGAAAACTCCACAGTTCTTCAGGGAAATCTTGTTTATAATTCTTATACTCGGCGTGATCTGGGCCTAAAGAAGGGGCAACAGAAACGAGAAGATGGTGAGGTTGCGTTCCTATCTCCCTGTGCATCGCCTCAAACATTTTGCCATAAATATTTTGGACAGTTCCTCTCCAACCGGCGTGAACAACTCCGATCGCTTCATGAACTGGATCGTAAAAAATAGAAGCCTGACAATCGGCATGTGAAACGGCAAGGCCTAACCCTTTTTCTGTAGTGAAAAGAGCGTCAGCAACTGATAAAGAATCGCTATTTTTGAAAGTGACCCGCTGGACATTTGCCGAATGATTTTGTTTTGCATAGACAATCTTAGGAATATCGAGTGCTTTGCATACGAGTTCTCGATTGACTTTAACGCAATCGGGATGATCGCCAATTCCATCTCCTATATTGAGAGATGCAAACGGCTTTTGGCTCGTTCCCCCATGGCGTAAAAAAATTCCATGGACAACGTGAGGGTATGGTTCCAGAGAATCAAACTCTAGCCATTCCACTTTGTCTTTCGCAAACTCCATATCATCCTCTTCAATTAACCACTTTTAGAGTCATAACAAAATGGATGAATAAAAAAAAGATAACTATTCAGATGCCCCCGAGGGGGGTTTGCTTAGGCCATTTTGGAGTGGAACGAGTATATACTCGTTCCACTCCAAAATGGCCCAAGCAAGCCGATTTAAAGCTATCAAATTTCCAATAAAAAATTGGGGTCAATATTGAATTAATATTAACCCCAATTTTTTATTGAAAATTTGATGCT
>DAIDIZ010000011.1 GCA_027451585.1 Chlamydiota bacterium | reverse complement strand
ACATTTTTGAAAGAGTTGAAAAGAGGAATTGTGATCTTCAGACCTTTTTTATTTCATGGGTTTTTTCCTAAAATCCATTTAAAAGAATTTTTACTCAAAACCTTCGGCCTGAATTTACAGAAAGAATGTTACACTACCGGCTCAACGAAGGACCAATTCCATCCATGAATCCGTTACGTTTAAAATAGTCATCAAAAATACCATTGAGACAGGACCGTAGACGAGGATTTGTCACAATAGTTGAAAGAAACTTCAGGGGATGAACTTCTTTGATCAGGGCTCCGAGGCTTTCTAGGTGTCCTTTCTTAAAAAGAAGAGAGAGTTTTCCGTACTCATCCATAGTGGTGATGATTTCATAGATGGTCTTTTGATGTTCTTCTGTACAGGTTAGGTCGGCATAAGAATCTGATTTTTTATTGGCAGGGAATTGGATCATCGAACCGAATAGGGATAGATCCATATAAGAGACGAATTCAGAAGGGAAATCCACTGGCGTAACCCAGGGTTAACAAAAAAACAACTCGATCATAGCAAAAAAAAATTGGAAATCAATCACAAAAAAGATCGGACGAGCTCTTCCCAGTTCTTCTCTTGGAAGAAGGGAAGTTTCTCCTTGAATCCTTGTGGGGACAGGTTGATGTCCTCGGCAAAATACTCGAGATGACACGTGACATTGTCTTTGGACATCTCTCGATCAAAAAAGGTCCCGAGGCCTCCGAAGATTCCTCCCATGAAGTTTATCCGTTTGAAGGGATCTGCAAAAATAGGGACCAAAGCGTTTTTTAGGTCGGGATCTTTAAGAATGGTGGCTAAGAATTTAAGAGGATGAACGTGTGCGATTTCTTTTCCGAGTTTTTGGAGATGAAAGGCATTCCATCCTAGTTCTATGTAAGAGCTGTTTGCAATGGTGAGAACGAGCTCTCGGATGGTGTTTTGATCGGTTATCGAACAAACGAGCTCAGCATAGGCGTTAGTCACTTTGAGGGAAACGGGAGAAGGGGGGGGAGCAAGCGAGGCAATGGACATCTTTCTTTTCCTTTCTTTAAGGCTGGAGCATTATACGTAAACGGGGAATCAATTGCTAGGGAAAACTTGTATACCGAAACAACATGAAGAATCGGTATGCTGAGCAGACTGAACTCAATCTGATGAGAAAAACCTGGGAAAGAGGCTCGATTCGGGATCAACCACGCTCTGGAGGACAGACAGCGATGAAACTGATGGTGGTCAGTACGGGAGAGATCTGGATCCATTCTGAAGCAAAGCTCAAATCGGGAGGCGCTTCTCTTTCTCATCTGCTCGAAGAGATCCTCGTTTGGGAGTCAGAAAGCGCCCTCTATCTTGTGAAAAATTGCGCAGCCAAGTGTGCCTCCTGAAATCTTTCTCAGCGCAGTGGGAAAGGTTTTGGGGACTCTGTCAATCGATAAAGATCCGAACGAGCCCTTCCCAATCTCGCTCCCGGAAATAACGAACAATCTTGTCCTTCGAAATGCCCACTTCTTTGGCGAATTCTTCGATGTATCCGTCGAGTTTGCCCTTTTCTGATTCTCGGCTCAACGAAGGACCAATTCCATCCATGAATCCGTTACGTTTAAAATAGTCATCAAAAATACCATTGAGACAGGACCGTAGACGAGGATTTGTCACAATAGTCGAAAGAAACTTCAGGGGATGAACTTCTTTGATCAGGGCTCCGAGGCTTTCTAGGTGTCCTTTCTTAAAAAGAAGAGAGAGTTTTCCGTACTCATCCATAGTGGTGATGATTTCATAGATGATCTTTTGATGTTCTTCTGTACAGGTTAGGTCGGCATAAGAATCTGATTTTTTATTGGCAGGGAATTGAATCATCGAAGCGAATAGGGATAGGTCCGTATAAGAGACGAATTCAGTAGGGAAATCCATTGGCGTAACCCAGGGTTAACAAAAAACGACTCGATCATAGCAAAAAAAATTTTTGGAAATCAATCACAAAAAAGATCGGACGAGCTCTTCTTTCGGAAGAAGGGAGGTTTCTCCCTGAATCCTTGTGGGAACAGGCTGATGTCCTCGGCAAAATACTCGAGATGACCGTGACATTGTCTTTTTGAAGGGCTCTGCAAAAATAGAGGCCAAAGCGGTTTTTAGATCGGGATCTTTAAGATGCGATCGCGGAAATGAGGCCCCTTTCGCGCAGATTAAAAATCGACTTTTGAATCACTTCCGGTACAAAACTCCTTGTGAGATAAGGTGTCGCTTGGCTTTCTGGAATAGGGGGGGATCAGAGGGGGTTGTGATGAAGACTTGGCCCAAAGAAAGGAGAAACTCCTCTGTCTTTTGCTGCCGTTTGAGATCAAGGG
Source organism: Chlamydiota bacterium (assembly GCA_027451585.1). GTDB lineage: Bacteria > Chlamydiota > Chlamydiia > Chlamydiales > SM23-39 > DAIDHZ01. Next base: position 2,280 of record DAIDIZ010000011.1, on the reverse strand, counting down.
CGCCTCCAAAATCGTCCATGCTCATGAAGGGGATTGTATCGGTTTTTTGAGCAAGGTGTTTCCATTCGGCAAAGCGAAGAGCGGTCACAATCGTTCTTTTTTGCCCTTCGCTTCCAAATGTTTTTGCCTCTTTTCCGTTGATGAGAAAGAGCAAATCATCTCGATGGGGGCCATGCAGGGTAAGACCTAATTCTTCTTCTCTTTTTCTCGTTTTTTTTAACTGGGCTCGGTAGAGCTCTGGATCGGATGGATACGCCGATTGGAATACAATGGAGACGCATTCTTTATTTTCTGTGAGAAGATGGGACTGTTCTTGCAGAGGTCTTCCGATTTCGGCTAGGAAATTTCTTCTCGCTAAAAAGAGATAAGCTGCCGATGAGGCCATTTCCGATTCCCAGCAATCAAGAGTTTCTCTGTTTTTGGCTTTGAGTAGGCAATTTCTCTGTTTCATAGCTCTCCAAAATCGAGTGAAGTGGTGCACGTAAAGGGGATCGCTTTGGGCGAGATGAAGGTTGAGGAATCTTCGTCTTTCTGAGGGAGAGCTTGTGATGAGCGAGAGATCATTTGGCTCAGCTAAAATGGAGGGGAAAGCGCCGAGAAGGGGGGTGAGTCTGGGATATTCATTTGCATTGATCCGAACCTTTTTTTCTTTCCCGTCAAATCCAATGGTCACTTTTTGGTTCACATCGTCTCGGATGATCTCGGCTTCGAGATAGAAGAATGGTTTGCCTTCTTGGATCAGTTCGGCAAGGTGTTCAGTCCTGAATGATCTGCCTGTAGAAATAAGGGAAATCGCTTCGAGGAGATTGGTTTTCCCTTGGGCATTTTCCCCAAAAATGAGATTGATTCCTGGGGAAAAAGAAACCGATGCTTCTTCGTAATTGCGAAAATGGCGCAGGTAGAGCGTTTTAAGAAACAGAGGCTCCCTCTTGTTCTTTCGCTGTTGTTTCGGAAAGACGCATGGGCATGATGACAAAGAGGGCGTTGGTTGTATCCGTGATCACGCCGGGATTATGGGAATCGATCAACCCAAAGCGGATTGTTTCGTCTTTGCTGTGCCGAAGAATGTCGATAAAGAAGTGGGGATTGAAGGCAATATCAAGACGATTTCCTGTGTAATCAACGGGCATGCTGACTTTTCCCTCCCCTACTTCAGAACTCATGACTGAAAGGTGAAGCTGTCCTGTTTCAAAGGTGAAGCGAACCGAATGGGTGGTTTCCGAAGTAAAAAGAGAGACTTGACGAAGCAAAGACATGAGCTCTTCTCGATGGACCGAAAATTGTTGGGAGATTTTAGTCGGAATGACTCTTTCTACGTCAGGGTACTGGCCGGCGAGGAGTTTTCCGGTCAGAATAGCCGACCCACTTTCTAAAGACACTTTATCAGAAGCTACAGTCAGTGTAACGGGAGTTGTCGTCTCATCGAGAATTTTTGTCATCTCGTCAACGGTTTTAAGAGAAAAAACATATTGCCCTTGCAAATGAGACTCAACTGGAATCGGGTTAAAGATTCTTGCGAGTCGTTTTCCGTCAGTGCCTACAAAGGTTGCTTTTTGATTTGCAATTTGCAGTCTCACTCCATTCAAAGTATAGCGGCTATCTTCCCGAGCGGCGGCAAAGACTGTTTTCGTGAGCATTTCTCGTAAGACGTTGGATGGGAGGGTGAACTGAGGCGATCCAGAGAGATCGGGAGCCTGAGGGAATTCAGCTTTGTTCATTCCGTGGATTTTGAAGACAGAAGTTCCTGTCGTGATCTCGGCGCTTTCTCCTGAGAGAGCGGTGATCTTGATTTGAGGCGAGGTGAGTTCGCGCACGAGTTGACAGAAACGTCTAGCAGGCAAGGCGATTGCCCCTTCTTCGATAACAGTAGCTCCGCAATAGGAAGTAATGCTCACCGAGAGATCGGTCGCGCTGATGATCAATTGTCCGTCGAGAGCTTGAAGCAAAAGATGTCCCACAATGGGAGAAGAGGGTTTTACAGGGACGATGGTTTGCACTTTGAAGAGGATATCGGCGAGATCTGTTTTGGAGACGACCACTTTCATTTTGCTGTAACTCCGTTTTCACGAAGTTATAGCAGAAAGGAAAACGAAACGCAATTCGAAACTCGATTCTTAATATTCTTGGGCCATTTTGGAGTGGAACGAGTATATACTCATTCCACTCCAAAATGGCCCAAGAAAACCGAATTTAAAGCATCAAATTTTCAATAAAAAATTGGGGTTAATATTAATTCAATATTGACCCCAATTTTTTATTGGAAATTTGATAGCTTTAAAT
>DAIDIZ010000010.1 GCA_027451585.1 Chlamydiota bacterium | reverse complement strand
CGATTTATCGGCAGCTTTCACGCCGGCCAAAAAGCCGACTTTTGAATCATTTCCGGTATACTGGATTTCCGCCCTCTTTTTTTCCCTCGTTTCATTGTTCATCCACCCGCTTCTTGCTCAGCTGCCCCCTTCGATTGCGGTTACCTACGATTTCAGTGGAGGGAGATTTGGCGATAATATTCTCAGTTATCTCCATACAAAATGGATTTCCTACAAATACAATGTTCCCCTCGGCTACCGACCTTTCAAATATAGTGATCAGCTCATGCTCTCCATTCTAGAAATTCCCATGGAGACTTATGGATACCATCCTTGGAGCGCTAACTGGGACCTGGACGCCCATTTTCAAAAGAAAGATTTCCCCAACCACACCTTGATCTATATCCCCTATTTCCCTGAGAGAATTTGGGGTGGACCGATCGAAGATCATCGTTATTGCTGGTCCTATGTCGATATTGACTGGGATGATCCTGGATTCAGAAAAGAAATCCGAAAGCACGTAGCCCCTGCTCACCTTCTCAAGTCGAACGTCAATATTCCCAAAAATCGGATCTCTGTCGCCGTGCACATCCGCACTGGGGGTAATTATGAACCTTCTTCCATCCTAGATTGTCATCCGTTAAAAGCAGTCAATCTCGAGTTCTTTTCACACGAAATCCGCTTTATCTTTGACTTCTTTTCTGCAGAACCTCTGTACGTCTACATTTTCACTGACGATCACAAACCGTCCCGTTTGGCAGAGAGATTACAACAAGATCTCCAAGATCTCGATATTCTGTTTGACTACCCAAAAGTAGAAAACGGGATCGATAGTAACGTCTTGGAAGATTTCTTTGCTATGACTCGATTTGATTGCTGCATTCATGGCGATTCCAATTTTTCGATCTGTGCTGGATTTGTCGCTGACTACAAACTCCAAACCCGAGCCATCCGCCAAACAAAGGAAAGGAGGGTTTCTCTTGCAAGGACCCGCATTCACTTGAACCCCAGCGCGAGACCCCATTACATCGATCGGAAGCTATGATCTTTCTCCATGGATTTTTGGGCTCTGCTCGCGACTGGGAAAAGGTTTGTTCTTATCTTCCCTCTTTCGATTGTCACTGTATCGAACTCCCCGGCCATGGCACAACCCCTTTCACAGACGATTTTGCCTCCCTTTTCCCCCCTCTCGAGAAGATGGATCTGATTGGCTACTCGATGGGAGGGAGGATCGCTCTGTACTACGCGGAGAAATTCCCCGAAAGAGTAAACTCGCTCACTCTTCTTTCCACTCACACAGGCCTTCAAAAGGGAAAAGAGGAGAGATGGCAAACCGATCTTTCTTGGGCAAACGAGATCGTCTCTTCTTTTGACGACTTTCTTAAAAAGTGGTACGCTCAACCCATCTTTGCAGGATTTATACCAGATTTAACCATGCGTCGTAAGCATAACCCTCAAGCTCTTGCTCAATCACTCCTCCACTACAGTCTGAGTAAACAGCCTCTCTTTTCTCCAAAAAACGCCCTCTTTGTGGTCGGAGAAAAAGACAAAAAATACCGAGAGCTCTATCCACAAGCAATTGTTATTCCCAACGCTGGGCACTGTGTCCATCTGGAACAACCTGAAAAAATCGCCAAACTTCTCAATCGTAGGTTTTCCTCATGACTCAATCCTGGATCCCTTCTGGAAACTACACCGATATCGAATATGCCAAAGCAGAAGGGATCGCTAAAATCACCATCAACCGCCCCGAAGTACGCAATGCTTTTCGTCCCCTCACCGTTGATGAAATGGCTCATGCACTAGGCGACGCCCGCAACGACCCCGAAATTGGCGTGATCATCCTGACAGGAAAAGGGAAAGAGGCTTTCTGTTCGGGTGGCGATCAAAAAATACGAGGAGAGGCTGGCTACTCCGATCTCAAAGGAACGCACCGACTCAATGTCCTCGATTTTCAAAGACAAGTCCGCACCTGCCCGAAACCAGTGATCGCCATGATTGCTGGTTACGCCATCGGCGGCGGCCATGTGCTGCACGTTGTGTGTGACTTGAGCATCGCCGCTGAAAACGCCATCTTTGGACAAACAGGACCAAGAGTCGGCTCATTTGACGGCGGTTACGGAGCCAGCTTTCTCTCCCGCATTGTCGGACAAAAAAAAGCGCGCGAAATCTGGTTTCTTTGCCGCAAATACAACGCGATAGAAGCACTTCAAATGGGACTTGTCAACTGTGTCGTCCCGTACGAAAAACTCGAAGAGACAACAGTGCAGTGGGCAAAAGAAATTCTCGAACTCTCTCCCATTGCGATCAGGTGTCTAAAAGCGGCTTTAAACGCCGATTGCGACGGGCAAACAGGGCTTCAAGAGCTCGCCGGTAACGCAACAATGCTCTATTACATGACCGAAGAAGGACAAGAAGGAAAAAACGCATTCAATGAAAAGCGAAAACCCAACTTTAAAAAGTTCCCCAAACGCCCTTGAAAAATGGCTCCTTGCTACACGTCCTAAAACATGGATCGCTTCGATCAGTCCTGTCATTCTCGGAGCATCTCTTGCTGGATGGGGCCACCTCTCTTACCCCCTCTTTTCCCTCACTCTCCTCTTCGCTCTCCTGATCCAAATCGGAACCAATTTTGCAAATGACTACTTTGATTTCATGAAAGGGGCAGACACCCCCGCTCGCCAAGGACCACAAAGAGCCGTCCAACGAGGATGGATTTCTCCCACACAGATGAAACAGGCAACAACCCTCACATTCTCGCTTGCCTTTCTCTCCGCTATTCCCCTTATGATTCAAGCGGGAATTTGGAGCCTTTTTCTCACAGCTCTTTGCATTCTCTTTGGCATCCTCTATACAGGAGGGAAAAAACCGCTCGGCTACATGGGATTCGGAGATCTCCTCGTTCTGCTCTTTTTCGGACCTATTGCTACCCTTGGCACCTACTTTCTCCAAACCCATAACCTCTCCTTCCCTGTATTCCTCGCAAGCTTAGGTCCTGGACTTCTCTCCTGCGCCCTTCTTGTCGCCAATAACCTCCGTGATGAAAAGACCGACCGAGAAGCCAATAAAAAAACACTCATCGTCCGGTTTGGATCACTCTTTGGAAAGCTCGAATACGCCCTTTGTCTCACCATTCCTACCTTGATTCCCCTCGCGCTGCTCTTCGAAGGCCACGGCAACCTCTCCCTTTTGAGCGTGTTCTGTCTCTTTCCCCTCTCCATTTCACTCATTAAAAAGGCGTTTCAGGCTCAGACAGGGGCCGATTTCATCCCCCTCCTGCCAGGCACCTCTCTCTTCTTTTTTTTCTATACCCTCCTATTTGCCTTCGCTTGATCTTGGAAGTTTTTCTAGAAAACTCTGTCCCACAAACCGTTCTTGAGCTATCTTAGGTGCAAGGAAGAGGTGGTCATCCTATGTTTAAGCCCATTTTTTTCGGCATCACTACCTTCTCGAACACCGTGAAGGATTTTTCATCTGGTCTTTTACTGAATATCTATAAACCTTTCCAAATAGATGATCTTGTAGAAATCGGCGGATTTACGGGATTGAGGTGGTCTGAAGTGTCAAGACCAAAAACCGCAAAATCTAAACTTATAACCCCGGGTTGCTAAAACTTCCTTCCTAAGCCTCCAAAGGAGGCTCGTGTGTCACAACAATCACATCTTACTTGCTTTCGCCTACATGACAAAACACCTTTATCAGTACCAGTTTGACCACCGGCAAGGACTCATTTTTGAATGGAATGGGGGCTTCGGTGAAATCGCTCCGCTCCCCGCTTGGAGTCACGAAACCTACGAAGAGGCTAAAGAAGAGATTCTCCGCTTTCTCTTTGATCAAACAAAGCCCACACTCCCCTCCGTTCAATGTGCCCTTTTTTTTGCCCAAAAACCATTTGATCCGACACGTAGGAAAGTGCGCCTCTCCGCGCTTCATCGCCCGAGAGAAGGATGCTCCACTCTCAAGCTCAAAATTGGCCACCTTTCTCCCCAAGAGGCGATTGCTCTCATTCAACCTTTCCTCGGAAAATACCGACTTCGACTCGACATCAATCGAAAATGGACGCTCGATCAAGCGCTCTTTTTTGCCAGCCACTTTTCTCCTCTTGATTTTGACTACCTCGAAGAACCCGTTTCCTCGATACAAGAGCTTCTCTCTTTTTCTGAAACGACCCACTTTCCCATCGGCGTCGATGAGTCGCTCCGAGAAAACCCATCGATTGCCTGCCAAGTTGCAAAAGTGGCGATCGTCAAACCCACCCTCATGGGCCACATCCCTAAGCTCCCCATCCCGGTTGTCCTCTCTTCTTCCTATGAGAGTAGCTTGGGGATCCTCCAAATGGCGAAACACGCTTGTGAAAACCTTGCCCATGGATTCGACACCTTCTGCGATGATCTCCTCGATCCGCCTCTTGAAGTTCAAGGAGGACATCTCACCTGGGCAGGATCCCAAAATCCTTTAAGGAAATCAGCTGTATGTCTCATTGCCTCTGTCCCCTAAAAGAGGCAGCTCTTGCAACGCCTCATGCCCCAGCTCTCCAATCCAAAGAACGAACCTTCTCGTTTCAAGAACTAGATTATCTCACAGAGAGCATGGTAGAAAAGCTCCACCACTGTCAGATCACAGATGGCGATCGCGTGGCTATTCTCCATCCTCCTTGCCCTGAATGGATCGCCCTTTTCTTTGCCATATTGCGGCTCGGAGCATCCCCTTGCCCCTTGTCGCTTAGACTCCCCGCGGCACAAATTCAAACAGCCCTCGAACGGCTCCAACCCCAACTCTTCATCGACTCTTTCCCCTTCAAGGCTCAACAAAGATCTAAAAAAAAACCTTTTTTTAGGTCCATTTTCCTCTTCACTTCGGGATCTACCGGCCAGCCAAAAATCGCCGTCCTGCCTTTTCAAAATCTTCTGGTAAACGCCTCCTTTTCGCTTCCTCTAACACCCTCAGATCGGTGGCTCCTCTCACTTCCCCTCTATCACGTCGGAGGAATCGGGATCGTCTTGCGCTGTCTCCTCGCCAAAGCCTCCCTGTCGCTCGACGAAAGAGATCCGGCAATCACCCATCTCTCCTACGTCCCCACGCAGCTCTACCGCGCCAATCCCGTTTACAAAAACCTCAAAGCAATCCTCCTCGGCGGCGCCCCCATCCGTGCAATCCCAGATCATCTTCCCATTTACGCCACCTATGGCCTCACTGAAATGGGCTCGTCGGTCCTCCTCAAAGAATCGCCCCAAAAAATCGATGGGAAATACTACCTAGGCCTTCCCCTTCCCAAAAGAGAATTGCGCCTTCAATCGGACGGAGAAATTTTCGTGAAAGGAGAAACCCTTTTCCAAGGCTACTTCGAAAACGAAACCCTTTATACCCCTCTTGAAAGTGGATGGTTTGCCACAAACGACATCGGCGCATTTGATCCTCAAGAAGGCTTCGCAATTGTCGGGAGAAAAGATTGGCAATTCATTTCAGGCGGCGAAAACATCCAGCCCGAAGAAATCGAATCGTATCTTCTCCAAATCCCCTCCATTCTTGAAGCTGTCGTGATTCCTAAAAAAGATCCCGAATTCGGCATGCGCCCAATGGCATGGGTCAAAACAACCGAAAATTCACTCTCAGAAACAACGATTCGCGCATTCCTTTCCAACTACCTACCCAAGTACAAAATTCCCACTCAAATCCACTTCGTCGATGAAATCCCCAAACAGGGGCTAAAAATCGACAGAAGGAAAATAATCGACGCAACCACCTAATAACCAGGTACTTAAATACAGATATAGGAAAAAAAAAGACCCTTATTTATAATCCGCTCCTTATCCTTTATGAACTTTGGAAAAATGACCGTACGCTCAAACCCTATTAGAAAAATTTTTTCGCGCTTCTTCCCGAAGAGATATTTTTCGGAAGGTAGGGATTCTCATGGCTGGGATTTTCTGAATGAAAGTCAAAAGAAAGATTTGGCCTTCAAGTATCTGGCTAAAGGGGAGTTAGCGCTGTTGCAAGGAAATCTGGGAGCCCTTCCCCTCTTTGAAACAGCCTCGCAGCTCGCTGAAGGCAATCCAGAGATCTGGTACCGGCAAGGACTGGCCTTTTTTGAATACGGTTCTGAGGAAGGAAAAGAAAAAGCGCTTCTCCTGGCAAGTAAACATTTTAAATGGGCAACGCAACTCGATCCCACCTTTTGCGATGCCTACATCGCCTGGGGCAACACGCTGCTCCAACTTGGAAAGTGCTACTGCGAACACCATTTCCACGTCGAAGCAAAGGAAAAATATGAAAAAGCGATTTCCCTGTCCGAAGGGAGGTCCTCCGATGTTTTAGCTGAGCTGTACTGGGACTACGGAATCGTATGGACCGAACTTGCGGCCCATTCAGGGGAAGCTCTTGACGTAAAGCTTGCAATTGAGGCGTTCCAAACATCGAGAAAACTCCAAAGCCACCCCTCTCCTGAATTCCTCCAAAATTGTGGAAAAGCTCACCTCGAGATGGGGCTTCTCATCAATGACTCCCGCCTTTATTTTGAAGCGGTTCAATACTTGATCCAAGCACTCGACCTCTCTCCCCATTATTTTGACGGATGGGAAACTTTAGCAGAAGTCTACTCGCAGCTCTACCTGAATACCGTTGATGAAAAATACATCACCAAAGCTTCCCATGCCTTTACACAGGCGGTTAAAATTTCCACAAGAAACAGCGATACCTGGCTCAGCTGGGCCCAGATCCTTGCTGAATCAGGAAGAGTGAATCGCGATATAAGACAGCTTCGGCAAAGCGTTGAGAACTGTGCAAGGGCCTATACACTTGACGCCAAAAATCCGCTCATCATCGCCCAGTGGGTCGAATCGCTCTCTTGGCTTGGGGATATAACAGGAAGACTCGACCTTCTCATCGAAGCAGAACAAAAAATCCAAAAAGCTAGCGAAGAGTATGTCGACGACCCCGATCTTTGGCACGCCTACGGAGTCAATCTCCTTTGTTTTGGCAAATATTATGAAGACGGCGATTACTTCGAGATGGCTATCGAAAAACTCCAATATGGACTTTCGATTGACCGGACATCAGCCGAACACTGGCACACCCTCGCCCTTGTGCACAAACTCTACGCCGACATCACCCTCCACGAAGACCTATTAGAAAGAGCCAATCGATTTTTCTCCCGCGCCATCGACCTTAAGCCATCTTGCCCCTCGCTTATCTTTGATGCTGCGATCACTCTCCTCCAGTTTAGCGAACTCACGCAAGATCTCCCTTCGCTACAAAAAGCGATCTTCCATCTCGAGACCCTGCTCCAATCGCATAAAGAAGTCGTCATTCATAACCCAGAGTGGCTTGTTGAGTACGGGAAGTGTTTGGAATGGCTCTCTGAATTTAGCCTTGAAGAGACTCATCTCTTCCGAGCCCTCGACGTCTTTTCCCACGTCCTTCTCATCGATCCCGACTTTCCCGGCATGCACTACCGAATGGCCCAGTGCAATACCCTCCTCGGCCATCAAACAGGAGAAACCGATTTCTATAAACGTGCGATCCATTTTTTCCGACTCGCCGTGCGACAAGATGAAGAAAATGAACAAGTGTGGCTCGATTGGGGCCTCTGCCTCATGCATCTGGCCACCCACACGATGGACCCAACACTTTCCCACGCACTCTACACCGACGCCGAACAGAAAGTTGTTAAAGCAGGAAAACTCGGTTCTCCTGCCGCCCACTATTCGCTCGCCTGTCTCTACTCCCTTCTCGATAGAACGGATGAAGCCATGAACTTCATCCACAAGGCCCTCTCTTCCAAAACTCTCCCTCCGCTCGACGAGATGCTCGAAGATGAATGGCTCGAAAACTTACGCATCACCGAAACCTTTGCGCAATTCTTAAACGCCCTCGAAACCAAGCTCCAAACCCGAGAGCAATAATTTTTGTATACGAAAACGATCTGGGTTCCATACAATGGCGGAGACCCTCTGTTTAACTGGGATGTATCATGGATAAGCGCTCTCTTTTCTTTATTTTTGCAGTCAGCCTTGCTTTTTTCGGAATTCAATCGTGGTTCAATACACAGAATCAAGAAGCTGCGAAACTCTCTCAAAACAAGCTAGAACAAGAGCAAATCCAGAGAAAAGAAACCCATGAAAGAAATATCCAAGAGAGAACCGCTTCTCTAGAAAATCTCCCCATGAGATCTCTTTATTCCGATGCAAAAGGGGAAAACAAAATCGCCGATGGGATTGCCTTTGGCTCCTTCTTTCTCACTCTCGAAAAAAAAGAACCCCTTCCACCGACGGCTTACCTTTCCTCTTCTGAAGGGATCATTCCAGTCCATCTCGCCGCTTCAGGCAATCCTCAAGAGCCGATTCTCTATCGTAAACAGGAAAATCTGATCGCAACACTTCCTCCCATTCCAATGGATTGTCCCACAGATCTCCAACTGATCACTCTAGGAGAGACTCCTCGTGTTGTTTTTGGAGAGCAAAGGGGAAAAGAGTTTTCACTTCCCTTTCACTATCTGGAAGAAAAAGCGATCGCACTCATCCAAGATGGAAACGGATTTCTTCCTGTTGGGGTCTACGACCCAGAAGCTAAAAAAATCAAATCGTTGAACGAATTCAAACTCCTCGGCACTGTCGTCCAGCAATCGCAATCCATTTCCTCTTCATCTCTTCAAAAAGGAGAAGAATTCTACGTCCTTGAAAACGAATACCAACAGCTTGTCTTCTCCACTCGAGGAGGCGCTCTTGCTGAAATCAATCTCCCTTTGAAAAGCAAAGAAAATCCCTTGAGCCTCATCAAGGAGATCGACTTCGATAGAGAAATCCTCAAACAATCTCCTCGCAACAGCCATTTCCCCATCCAATCCTACTACTCAATGGCAGACGGAACAAAACAGCATCACGAAGAAGGAACTCTAGGAGGCTACTACCCCCTCCTTAGAAGAGCTACGTTCACACAAAATGGAGAGCAAAAGACAACAGTTCCTCCTGCTTATTATGCACTCAATATCACCGGAGACGATCCTTCTCTTGCAGAACTCCAATATCGAGTCACACGCTTTGAACCCAACCTGATTCAATTTGAGGCGAGAACGCCGCAAAGAAAAATCATCAAAACATTTTCGATCCCCCAGGAAAAAAATGGCCCCTATTGCTTAATGCTCGATCTCCAAATTGAAGGGGATCTCAACCACCTCTGGCTCTCCTCAGGAGTCCCTGATGTGGAGCTCGTCGGAGGATCTTACAGTCCTCTTTTGCGTTACCAAGTGACAAAAGGGGTCTCTCTCGATGTTGACACCATTGATTTACCCAAAAAAGAGATCCTCCTCAAACCCGACCTACACCCGAATTGGATCAGCAATAACAACGGCTTTTTAGGAATCATCATCGATCCTCTCACCAAGGTGAGTGCCGGATACCAAGCTGCCCAAATTGACGGGGATCTGCTTCCTACGCGTCTCTCCCTGATCGATTCTTTCTACAACCTTTATCCACCTGTCAATTACCCCGGCTACACCACCTCTATCCCAGCAAGGACCGGAACATTCCGCATTTTCGCCGGCCCCTTTGATGATCACCTCTTGAAAAAACTCGATGCTCTTTATGAAAACCCCCTCACGAACTACAACCCCAACTACCTCGCAGCCCAAAGCATTCAGGGTTGGTTTTCATTCATCTCAGAGCCTTTTGCTAAGTTTCTCTTTTTCCTCATGAACCTTTTCCACGCCATCACCAGGTCCTGGGCCCTTTCGATCATTCTTCTCACCGTCGCACTCAAAGCAATGATGTACCCCCTCAACGCATGGTCGATCAAATCGACTCTCAACATGCAAAAGATGGCGCCTCAAGTGAAAAGCATCCAAGAAAAATTCAAAAAAGACCCCAAAAGAGCGCAATTTGAGATCATGAACCTCTATAAACAGTCGGGAGTCAATCCTCTGACTGGTTGTTTGCCGATGCTTCTCCAAATGCCCTTCCTGATCGGGATGTTTTATCTTCTTAAATCGAGCTTCCCCTTGCGAGGAGCCCCCTTTATTCCCGGATGGATCGACGATCTCGCTGCTCCCGATATCCTTTTTACATGGGGACAACCGCTCTGGTTCATTGGAAATGAGCTTCACCTCCTCCCTATCCTCATGGGAGCTTCGATGTTCCTCCAACAGAAGCTCACCTCCCAAATTCCGAAAGACACAAAAGAACTTTCTGACACACAAAAACAACAGAAAATGATGGGGAATCTCATGTCGGTTCTCTTCATTGTCCTTTTCTACAATTTCCCCTCTGGGTTAAATCTCTACTTCATGTTCTCTACTCTTCTTGGAGTGTGGCAACAATCTTGGATGATGAAGAAAATGAAGCAGAAAGAAACACCATAACCTCCAATGCGCACATGGGAACATTTTCTCAAACAAATCGAATCCAAGTTTGAAAAAGAGACAGTTGAAAAATGGATCCATTCCCTAAAAATCGATCATTTTGATGCCCGAAACCTTTATCTCCAGGCGCTTGATCCGATTCACATTGCTTGGTTCGAAGAGCATATTCGCCCCTACCTGAAAAAAGGATTCTGCAACAATAACGGCATCCCGATTCAAGTTCACCTTTCCCTTCCGTCCTCTTTCAACTCACCTCAAGAAAAAAAGATCCAAAATCCCTTCCTTCTCTCTTCTGAAAGGATCGACCAAGAACTCACATTTGAAAGTTTTGTTCCTGCAGAAGGAAATCTTGTCGCCTATAAACTCCTCTCCGATCCCGAGCGTTCCCCCTTCAATCCGATCTATCTTTATGGGCCCTCTCACTCAGGCAAGACCCACCTTCTCAATGCAACGGCCCTTCTACTCCAATCGCAGGGGAAAAAAGTGTTTTTTGTCCGCGCCGAAACCTTCACATCCCACGTCGTCCAAGCGATTCGTCTCGGTCAAATGCAGCAATTCCGTACCATCTACCGAAACATCGACGCTCTTTTTGTCGATAATATTCATCTCCTCGCAAAAAAAGATGCTACCCAAGAGGAATTCTTTCACACTTTCAATACGCTGCATCTCGCTGGAAAACCAATCTTTCTCACAGCGATACATCCGCCCTCTCAACTCATCGATATAGAACCCCGCCTCATGAGCCGATTCGAGTGGGGACTTTCTCTTGGCATTGCCCCCTCTCCATCAGAACCCATCCTCGTCAAAAAAGCAGCCATCTGGAAGATCCCCCACACCCCCGAGCTCCTCCACTTTTTAGCGAGCCGCTTTCCTGACCATTCTCTCGAAGCACTCCAGGCCCTTTCGATCCGAGCTCGAGGACCTCTTTCGCTTACCCCCGAAAAAGCCCTTATCCACCTCCAAGACTTCATCGAAGAGAAAGAAGCCCTCCGACTCGATCCCGATACCATCATTGCACACACCGCCAAGGAATGCGGAATTCGCCCCGAGGACATTCTTGGCAAATCCCAAGCACGCGAACACGCCCTCCCTCGTCAAATTGCCATGTTTTTTTGTCGAGAGAAACTAGACCTTCCCTACCAAAAAATCGGTGAAATTTTCGGGCGAGACCACTCCACCGTCATGGGGAGCATTCGCCAAGTGAAAAAAGGACAGGAAGAGAAAGATCCAAAATTTGTCCCCTATCTCGCAGCCATCGAAAAATCTTTAGTGTAGAGCTCTTATCTGGCATGCGCCCTTTGAAAACCCTTTTAATGAAAAGCCACTCTCAGCAGAGTGGCTTGTTTTGGAAAAGAGAGAGATTAAATCTTGATGTAGCGATCGCCACCTTTTGGGCCACTATTCATCGGAGGTTTTTCTCCTTGAGGGACGCCTGGAAGTTGGAACGGCCCAGGATCTTCCCCTGCCATAATCTTTGCTACAATCGCTCTCCACTTCTCGACAGTTTCGACAAAGAGAGGAGCAAACCGCCGCAGAGCCGCTGCATCCACTCCGAGCCCCATATCGATCACGCAGTGCATCAAGATGAGCTCTTCTTTCACCGCAACCCCAACACCGCCTCCCGCCATTTGGCCGCCGAGCATCGATCCTTCAAGAAGTCTTTCGTAAAGCTTGAGTCGGATTTTATCGTCTTTGGGAAGCCCATCGAGAATCGGAGCATACAGATAGAGCCGATCAGAATTGGGTTCATAAGTAATGTGAAGGGAAAAGGCGTTATCAATGCCCAAAATACAGGTTGAGTTTTCATCAAAGTCGAGAGCGTCGAGATTCAAATCTTTTCCAAATTCCTTGAGATTGGCTTTTGCATTTTCGTAGGACATTATTCCTCCTGAGAGTCCGGTGTTAGGTTTCTCTTATACCCATCTTCTTCACTAGATTGCAACAAAAAAAATCTATATATAGTAAATCATGCGCCTATCTAACTATGAATCCCCAATGCCACTTGGCTTTTCCCTTCGAGGAACAAAAAGTCATTTTACGCTCTTCTCTGAACATGCCTCTCAAGTCTTTCTCGCCGTTTTTCATGTAGGAGACTTGGTCCCATGGGCTGAATATCCAATGCAACAACAGGGCCCCCTATGGCACGTAGCTCTCGACAACCTGCCCCCTCATACCCTCTATGCCTTCCGCTGTGAAGGACCTTCGACAGGAGGACATCTATTCAATAGCGCTCTGTACATGGCAGATCCTTACGCCAAAGTGCTCGAAATCTCTCAAAAATGGGCAGATCGGGAGCGCTCTTACTTCAGCTATGCGTCTCCCATTCCTCCTTTTGACTGGCAAGGAGTGAAACGTCCTCTCCTTAAGAAGGAAGATCTCATCATCTACGAAATGCACGTCCGCGGCTTCACACAGCACCCTTCGAGTGACGTACAACATCACGGCACATTTTTAGGAATGGTCGAAAAGATCCCGTATCTCAAAGAGCTGGGAATCAATGCCGTAGAATTGCTTCCCATCTTTGAATTCGATGAAATCCACTGTAAAGATATTCAGCCGCATACAGGAGAACCTCTTCCCAATTACTGGGGCTATAATACCCTATTTTTCATGGCCCCCATGCGTAGATACGCGGCTCATCCCTCGATTTTTTCTCCCCTAGAAGAATGCAAAACGGTTATCCGAGAACTCCATCGAGCAGGGATTGAAGTGATCTTGGATGTGGTCTTCAATCATACAGGAGAAGGAAATGAGAAAAATTATTTTGTCCATTTTCGAGGGATCGACAATACAGTCTACTACATGATCGACAGCCAAGGAGAGTACAGGAATTACACAGGTTGCGGCAACACACTTAACTCAAATCACCCGATCGTCCAACAATTCATTCTCGACACACTTCTCTATTGGATCGAAGAATTCCAAATTGACGGATTCCGCTTCGATCTTGCCTCTATTCTTAACCGAGGTCTCGACGGAGAACCACTTACCTCCGCTCCGATTGTGGAGAAAATCACCGATTTGTGCCTGAAGAAAAATGTGAAACTGATCGCCGAAGCGTGGGATGCAGCAGGGCTCTACCAAGTTGGGTTTTTCCCCTCTCAATTTCCCTCTTGGTCCGATTGGAATGGACGCTATCGAGATGCGGTACGGAAGTTTATCAAGGGGACCTCATCTCAAGTAGGGGCATTTGCTGATGCTCTATCTGGAAGTTCGTCCGTCTATCACGCCTCGAAAACCCCTTTGAGCAGCATCAATTTTATCACAGCTCACGATGGCTACAGTTTGCGCGATCTTGTGACCTATCAGATGAAACACAACTTTGAAAACGGAGAGATGAACCGCGATGGGGCCAATGAAAATGACAGCTGGAATTGCGGCGCTGAAGGACCCACCATCAACGGAGAAATCGCAACTCTTCGAGAAAAGCAGCTGCGCAACTTTTTTTTAGCACTTTTTCTTTCCCAAGGCATTCCGATGCTTCTCATGGGTGACGAATATGGACATTCAAGAAAAGGCAATAACAATCCTTTTGTCCAAGACAATGAAATCAATTGGTTTCTTTGGAATCTGAAAGAAAAAAATCAAAAAATTGTCTCTTTTGTCTCTTCCCTGATTGCTTTTCGAAAAAAACTCCCCTCTCTACGCAAAACCCATTTTCTAACCCCTACCGATATAGAATGGCACGGGACAACTCCCCATCATCCCGATTGGGGAGAAGAATCGCGACACATCGCTTTCACTCTCCAGGGAGAACCTCATCTCTACGTCGCATTCAACGCACACAACCATTCTCTGCAAATGGACCTACCTAAAAATAATCAATGGAGACTTCTCCTCCATACACAAGAAGAATGGGAAATCCATCATCTGCAATCTTGGGAAAAAGCTCCTTTTTTAGGAGAAACGATCGAACTTCCTCCCTACACCTCTATCCTCGCTATTTCCTGAAATGCGAAGAGTTTGCTATCCTCTGATTTAAAACGGAGATCTATGCGCCGAATAACCAGTGTACTTCTTGCCCTTTTCTTTGTCGGATGTAGTCACAACAGTGATGTAGCGGCTCGCTACCATGAAGACGGAAGAGCTAAACCCATCACTTCCATTGTTGCGATGATCGATACCACCTCATTTGACGTCCCCTGGAGCATTTCAGATGAACTCACCTCGATGATTGTCTCCGAAGTAGGGAAAAGTGGAAAAATATTTGTCCTCCAAAAAGAAGACGATGTTTTCACCGAAAACC
Organism: Chlamydiota bacterium; assembly: GCA_027451585.1. Classification (GTDB taxonomy): domain Bacteria; phylum Chlamydiota; class Chlamydiia; order Chlamydiales; family SM23-39; genus DAIDHZ01. Next base: position 28,684 of record DAIDIZ010000010.1, on the reverse strand, counting down.
CTTTTGGACAAGATCTCTCTTGGGTGAAAAGAGAATTCACTGATCGAGAATTTGCCGTCTTCATGGAGCTCGTCGAACATGAAATAACCCCTGTCGCTTCTTCTAAAAAAGAGACCCCACTGCAAGAACTTTCCTCTAATTTACAAATCGCGGTGCGCCTCCGAGTCATCGATATCCGAGGAGAGACACCCAAAATCGTTTTGCAAGAGATGGTTCGCAGCAGCTATTTTATTCCCAAAACCATGATTCCGGTGAATTACAATAGTACAACTTGGGGATCTCCAGAATTCTCGAAATCGCCTATGGGAGTGGCTCACGCCCAAGTCGTTCAAGAGATTGCCTCTCGAGTCACCGATTACATTCTACTTGCTAAAAGTCGATGAACGTAGAGACTCCCGACCTCGGGGCTATTCTCCTGCTCGCCATAGTCTCCCTCGTCTCTTTGTTCATCGGATGGAAGAGAGATCTTTTCTCTCTTCCATCCCCTGTCCCATTCTCTTCTATTCATTTGCGACAGATCCTCATCGCATTTGCGATCTATTTCGCCGTTTCCTCATTTCTCACGCCCCTGCTTCGTCCCCTCTTCTTTTATCCAAACGATCCCAATCCTTTTCTCACCCAAGCAAGCTGGCTTAACTTTCTCAATTCCTTCCTCATTCTTTTGCTTCTCTCCCCCTTTTTCTTGAACTCTCTTCTGAGAAAAAGTTTACTTCATCGACAAGGGGGAAACGGCCTACAGCTAGCAGTTTTTGCCTGGATCATCTCCTTTCCCGTTGTCCTTTTTCTCAACCAACTCTCTGATTGGTTCCTTTCTACTGTCTTGCATATCGGCCAATTGCCCGACCAACTCGCCGTCTATTTTCTGAAAATGACCTTCGGTTATCCCCTTTATTTTATCCTCACAATGATCACCATCATCTTCTTTGCCCCGATGATCGAAGAAACGCTCTTCCGAGGATTTCTTCAATCATTCATCCGGACCCATTTAGGATCAAAACAAGCAATTTGGATCACCTCCCTGCTTTTCTCTCTTTTTCACTACTCGCCCGAACAAAAAATGGCGAATCTCACCATCGTCACATCTCTGTTCGCGTTCTCTCTTTTCCTCGGGCTCGTTTATGAAAAAAGAGGCCTTTTCGCTTCGATGACTCTCCACGCTCTATTCAATGGAATCAATGTTGCTAATCTCTATTTTCTAGGTGGCACCCCCAAATACCTCTTCTACGCCGGGTCTCCTTTATGAAAGATCAGACATTTATCTCGTTTGGCCTTTCTGATATTGGATCAACCCGAGCCACGAATGAGGATGTGTGGATAGCTCTCCCGGATCTTGGTTTTTTTGCCCTCGCCGACGGGATGGGAGGACATAAAGCAGGAGAAATCGCAGCTCAAGAGACGATCGATTCCCTCGTCTCTTCGTTTAAAGAGATGGATCTATCGAATACGATGAAAATCATCGTCGATATCCGAAAAGCGATCGAGAAAGCAAACCGACACGTCTACCGAATCGGCACCCAACTCCCCGATTGTCAAGGAATGGGGACCACCCTTTGCTGCCTCATCAAAACCAAAGAGGCGATCATCTACGCTCATGTGGGAGATAGTCGGATCTACCGCTTTCGGAATAATCGATTGACCCTCCTCACCCAAGACCACTCGCTCCTATCTGTTTGGCTCTCCACTGGGAAATTAGCTCAAGAGTGCACCACCCACTATCCTTACAAACACGTGATCACAAGAGCTATCGGAACCCAAAAAAAAGCCAACCCCGAAATAGCAGTGGCTAGCTACGAAGAAGGGGATCTTTTTTTTCTTTGCTCAGACGGTCTAAGCGACGTTCTCTCCCTCTCCGAGATGGAGATCCTTCTCCAAGAAGCCTCGACCATCGAACATCAGGGACATCTCCTCGTAGAAAAGGCGAAAATTAAAGGAAGCTCTGATAATATGACGGTTGTATTGGTTCAATTATGACACGCATCTATCTCGACAATAATGCTACCACCGCGCTCGATCCTCGCGTTTTTAAAGCAATGCTAGCTGACCTTTCCGGTCCCCCTGCCAACCCCTCCAGCACACACTCATTCGGCAAACAAGCAAAACACCTTCTCACCAAAGCACGGGAACAAGTCGCTGCCTTCTTTTCCGTCTCCCCCAAAGAAGTGATCTTTACCTCGGGCGGCACCGAAAGCATCAACCAATTCCTCCGAGGACTGCCCCCAAAAGGACACATCATCACTTCCACTATTGAACACGCGGCCACCCACAGAACACTACAAGCTCTTGAAAGCCAAGGACTTAAAGTTACATACCTCCCCGTAGGTCTCTGGGGAGCCCCGTTGCCTGAGCACGTCGCGTCGGCGATACGTCCCGACACTCAAGCCATTGCGCTGAGCGCCGCGAACAGCGAAACGGGAGTAAAAATCGACTTAGAGGCGATCGCCAGCATCGCCCAAAACCAAGGAATTCCCTTTCTTCTCGACGCCGTCTGTTTCATCGGGAAAGAGCCTTTTACAAATCATCCCGGCATCTCGGCCATTGCGGTGAGCGGCCACAAATTCCACGCTCCAAAAGGAATCGGAGCTCTCATTCTCCGAGCCCCCTGCAAAATCGCCCCCCTTGCAACGGGAGGAGCCCAAGAACACATGCACCGAGCCGGCACTGAAAACTTGAGCGGGATTCTTGGCCTTGCCGAAGCTCTCCAGATCCTCGCCACAGAACAGACCCCCATCACAGAGCATCTCAACGATCTTCGCCTTCGGCTTGAACACGGACTGAAAGCCAAACTCCCCTTCATCGAAATCCATGGAGAAGGACCTCGAATCTCCAACACCTCAAGCATTGCCTTTGCCGGCATCGATGGAGAAACACTCCTGATCCATCTTGACATGGCTGGCATCGCCGTGAGCCACGGCTCCGCCTGTGCCTCAGGAGCCCAGGAACCCTCGCGCGTCCTCACCCAAATGGGAATTTCTCACAAACTCGCCGCTTCCTCTCTCCGCTTTTCAGTTGGCAGAATGAACACACGAGAAGAGATTGATCTGGCCATAGACACAATCGCCAAGATCTTATACCGAAAATGATGCAAAAGTCGGCTTTTTTGAGCATCTTTGAAGTGGAACGAGTATAAAATTAGCCAGAAGAACGAACTGAAAGTTTTTTGACTCCACGTAAAGTGGGTTCTATCACGGTGAAGAGGAAAGGACCGATCCTTATGACCTCTCCGATGGTGGGCAAACTTCCAAGCTCTTTTACAATGAGATCGCTCAAAGACGCATCCTCTTCCGCCAAAAGACCTGCCCGGAATTCTCTATTGAAATCGGAGACCAGCATCTCCCCTAAAAGAGTTCTTTCAATGTAAAAAGAAGGAACCTCCTCCCCTTTTTCCTTCTCTTCCCCAAAAATCTCAGCGACGATCTGGTCTAAAGTAAGTGTTCCACACACCTGGCCCATCAGATCCAAAATAACAGCGAGACCTTGCTTATTGCGCCGAAACTGGTTCAAGAGCTCGAGAATTGAGGTATCGTTTGTCACAAACCAAGGCGATTTCCCTTTTTGGGAGACGCTCTCATCCTCTTTGAGGGTCATCAGATCTCGAACGTTCACCACTTTCACAATCTTTGTTTTTTGATGGTGATAGAGAGGGATCACCGGTTCATAATGGCTCTGCAAGAGATGGCGGATCTCAGCCACAGAAGCGTTGGAGGGGGCCGTCACCATCTTGGCAAAAGGAGTCATTACCTCTCCTGCATTCTTATTTTTGAGAGAAAAAATCTGCTCAGTCAACTGGTCGAGTTCATCCTCTCCTTCTTCTCTTTCTCGAAAGGCAATCGCTACCTCTTCCCTCGAGGAAAAGAGAGGGATCTCTTTCGATTTTCCCATGAACTTATGGATCACTCGAGACAGAGCATCGAACATCCAAATAAAAGGAGTAAAGAGTCTTGCAAAGAGCATCATCAAAGGGGTTAAAGCAAGAGCAATCTGGGAAGGATGGCGCCTCGCAATAAACATAGGAGAGAGTTCTCCAAAAATAACCACTAAAACCACTTGGGTCAGAGGAGCCCAATCGGGGTTGAGATGAATCGATTCGTAAAATTTGCGAGACGACTCAGATCCTATTTGCAAAGCAGCATTGATCCCAATCAGGGTGGTCCCGAAAAAAGAGGAGGGGCGCGAAAGAAGCCGATGAAGCCAAATTGCCCTTTTCTGCCCAAGGGTCGCAAAATATTGGAGGCGAATCCGATTGATCGAAAGAGCCGCCATCTCAAAAAGAGCAAAAAGTCCTTGGATGGCAATCGCAAAAAAGGTCACCAAGAAAAAAAAGACCGCATGATCCATCCTAGAACCTCTTCATGAGGCGAACGTGAATCCTACGCACTCGATTCGGATCTGCAGCGAGAACATAAAAAATAAATGGACCACTTGTATACTTGGTTCCTGCCTTCGGAATATCGCCGAGCTGCTCCGTGAGCCACCCACCTAAAGTGACCATGTTTCCCTCCGGTTTTAGAGATATTCCAAAGATCTCCTTAAACTGGGCTATCTCTAATTTCCCACTTGCAATGATCACATCTGCTCCAGAGCGGGTATAAAGAGGATCTTGATCGCGCAAGTCTTGGATTTCTCCCACAACGGCCTCGATCAAATCTTCCTGCGTAATGAGTCCGGAAATCGACCCATACTCATCAACTACGACTGCCAAGCTCTCTCTCGTTGCTCTAAGCTGCTGTAAGCAAGTCGACCCTCTCATTGTCTCAGGGACAAAATAGGGTTTCTTTAAAATCGAACGCAAATCGGAACTCTCATGGATCTTTTCTCGTGCAAGGAAATAGCGCCTCACCGACAAAATGCCGAGAAGCCTTTCCAAATCTCCATCGCACACCGGAATCCGAGAGATCTCTTGATCGACAAACAAAGAGTGAACAGAAGAGAGAGGTTCTTGGATGTCGAAATAGACAATATCGCCCCTCTGCCGCATCCTTTCCTTCACAATCGATTCTTGCAAATCCAAAGAGCCTTCGACTAAATCGCATTCTTCAGGAAGAAGGATTCCACTTTCCTCCGAAGTGTGGAGCACATGTCTGAGCTCATCTGCAGAAATCGGCTCCTCTTTTCTCAAAAACAGGGTGAAGATACGGGACAACCTCAACGTCACTTGGGTCAAGGGATCTCGGATAGGACGAAAAAAGGAAGACATCTTCGCGATGAAGGGGGCGATCTTTGGCGCAAAACGGGTGTTGTTCGGCAAAGCGATTGACTTAGGCAAAATCTCCCCAAAGACGAGAACCAAAACAAGAGGGACTCCCACTTTGAAAAAAGGGCCTCCGCCTACCCAAATATTGGCCACCGTGTTTTGCACCAAAATGTTCACAAACATGTTGAGCATCAGCAAAGAAACGAGCACATCACGAGGGCGGTTCATGAGGAAAAAGAGCATCCTCTTATTCGAAGAGGCACTCTTCTCGTACGACTTTAACGTCATGGGAGAGAGAGAAAATAAAGAGGTCTCTGCCCCTGATAGACACGCAGAACAAACAATCAAAGCCACTAAGAGTAAAATCATTTGAAATAGACTTTCAGATAGCCTTCAGGGACAACGCCGAGATCGCGCATTAAAATCATCTGAATCCAGCCAGGATCAGACTGCGAGGCGAGGCGGAGCAGAAGGTCCTCTTTTTGATGAAGAGATAGGATCCGTTCCTTTTCCATTTCCTCGAGGCAAAAAACAGCTTCTTGCAAAGCCGCTTTCTTCTTCTTCATCGACTGAACATAGAAGAATGAGCAGAAAAGGGAGACCAACAAAACAGACGACCAACTTTTTGAGAAAACCATACACACTTAGATATAGCGCCCGAAATCCTTTTCTTGCTACATTTTTCACATATGAGCAACGCTTTTATTGAGTCTTCCTTTGCGGAGCCCGATCTCCCTTTTGAAACACCTCTCCGCCCACAAACCCTCTCCGATTTTGTCGGGCAAGACACCGTTCGTCAAAGACTCGAAATTGTCATAACCGCTGCAAAAGAGAGAAATGAGGCGCTAGGCCACTGCCTTTTTTCCGGCCCCCCCGGTCTTGGAAAAACAACCCTATCCCACATCATCGCCAAAGCCATGGGAACGCAATTGGTCATCACCTCAGGACCTGCGATTGAAAAACCAGGAGATTTAGCAGGACTGCTCACCAACCTCAAGAAAGGAGATATCCTATTCATCGATGAGATCCATCGGTTGAGCAAAGTGGCCGAAGAATATCTCTATTCGGCAATGGAAGATTTTTCTCTTGATCTGATGATTGATTCAGGTCCCAATGCAAGAAGTGTTCAAGTAAAACTCCATCCCTTCACCTTAGTCGGGGCCACCACCCGAGTGGGGCTGCTAACGGCCCCCATGAGATCCCGGTTTCTCATCGCCTTACGGCTCGACTATTACGAACCACCTGTTCTCCAAAAGATTTTAAACAGATCGTCGAAACTCCTCGCCATTTCACTCTCTGACGAAGCGCTGCTTGAAATCGCCAAACGATCCCGTGGAACCCCTCGAGTCGCGAATAACCTTCTCCGCTGGGTGCGCGATTTTGCCCAAGCCCAAAAAACTAAACAGATCGACCTTTTCCTTGTACAACAGGCCCTAAAACTTCTTGCCATCGACGAGCTGGGGTTAGATGAAATGGACAAAAAAATCCTAACCCTTATGATTGATCATCACAACGGGGGACCTGTCGGCCTCAATAATTTGGCAGCTGGCATTGGAGAAGAACCCCACACCATCGAAGAAGTATATGAACCCTTTCTCATTATGCAAGGGTTCATCAAAAGAACACCCAGAGGCAGAGAAGCAACCTCTCTTGCCTATAGATATATGAAACGCCCGGAGCAACAAACATGAAAAAATGGATTTATCCCCTCCTACTCTTAACAGCCACCACCCCCGTCTTTGCTAAAGAAACTCCCTCCTTTGTCCATGTGACAGAGCCGACAAGCCCCCGCAATATCCAGATTTTGCTCCAGAAAGACGCCTCCGAGGTTCTTCTTGAAGTCAAGGGCCCCTACTACCTTCTCAATCCCCACGATGGATCTCGGATCGCTTCCGGCCTCTTGGGCAAACGGTTCATGGTCCGCGAACTGGAAAATGGACTCAAGTGGGGAGAAGAATTTCCAGGCATCCACCAGTTTTACATCAAACCTAGATCGCAAGAAACTTCGATTTTCGTTGGAGGAATTCAGTACAGTGGAGCTGTTGCCGTCTATGGGGTGGGCAACTGTGTCCATGTGATCAATGAACTCGATATCGAAACGTTTGTCAAATCGATCCTCACCTCCCAATTTCCCACCCCTCTTGAAGCTGAAGTCCTCTCAGCTCTGGCCATCCTCGTCCGAACCGATGCCTATTTCCACGCAACCAAAAACGATGGCAGCTTCTGGCATCTCACCTCCCAAGAAGCAGGCTACTTAGGATCAGCCCTCGTCATCCCCGGCTCGCCCCTTGAAAAAGCGGTTGACTCAACGAAACATCTGATCCTTGTCCGAAGAGAAAAAGGAGAACAGCATCCCTTTGCCACCTCTTGGACCGAGCATAGCGCCGGGAAAACCGCAAGCTACGAAACCATCTTCCGCAAAGACGGTTTTGCTCCCGATAAAGGAGTAGAAGCTCCTCATGCAGCCCTGACTCGAGCCGAATCAAAATGGAGTTGCAAAGTGGCGAAGAAAACACTTGCCAATCGAGCAGGCCTCTCACAAATCCAAGCCATTGAAACATTCGTCGATACAGCATCCAATAAAGTCTATGGAGTCCGACTCAAAGATGTCAGCGACTCGTACGATCTCAATTTCTTTGCCTTGCAGGAACTAGTTGGGAAAGAAAATCTTCTCAGCTCCGACTTCACCATATCTCTCAAAGATGACCAAGTGATCTTCTCCGGCTTTGGGAAAGGACATGGAGCAGGACTTTGCCTCTATTCAGCCTCGGCGCTTGCCCAAAATGGAGAAAACGCAGTGAAAATCTTGTCGAAGTTTTTCCCTGACGCGTGTCTCTACAACGTGAACGCCCTCCCAAAAAACGCCGCTCGATAGGGAGCAGGCAACGATATCAATGCAAAGACGCAAAGAGAAATCTATTTCCTTTGCTTCTTTGGAGTGGAACGAGTATATACTCGTTCCACTTCGATACCGGGTTCTACGAAGAGGAAATAACTGGGACGAAAACGGCTCTCTACTTTTATCCCAATAATGGACCTAAAAACGATTCCATCGTCGAAAGAAGATCGGCAAAGGAGACTCCCTCGTCAATATAAATTCCTTGCCTTTAGACGAGGGAATGGTCATGCAACCATGCAGCCCCCCCCCATCTCGAATCAGGTGAGGGCTCTTCTCTCGAGGGGGTATCACTGGGATTTGCTCTCTCTACCACCGCAGCCTTTACTGTCCTCTTTCGAATCAGGTGTCGGCTCGTCTTGAAAAGAGATCCTGCCCAAATAATTTGCACTCCATCTACAGAACTCAATCCCAGACTGGAGAACAAGACTTCCGTCTCCTAAGACACACAGAACAGCCTCGGGTTTATAGAACACTATTGAATCCGATCCCCTCTGAACATGATGACACCTTTCCTTTGCAGAACTCCATAATGAACAATTCTGCAAGTCAGCCTTCGCACCGCTTTCCCGGAAAGACAAAAGCGCGTCTAGACCGCTTTTTTGACTCAAAAACGAGACAAGCATTCGCTCTGTATCCTCTGACGGATCTGCGACCAATACGCAGATTTTGCATAATGACGGTCCCACTTCTCGGTTATAAGAAACCTCTAATATTAAGGAGCCCGTCTTTTCAGATAAACGCTTCCTAATGCTTGGAGGCGAGAAAACTGAGGCACTACCCCAGGAGCTCCTCGGGACGTACTGAATCCCAATGGAAGGGTTTTTTTTTTCGAGAAAAAAACAGCTCTGCTGCAGAGAAATTCGGCCCGAAAATCCTTTATACAAAATGATTGAAAAAGTAGAGTTGTCCGGTTCCAAACGTGCGGTGTAACTCTTCCACCAGGTGTCATCTCGAACTCGGTTTAAATAAGGTTGTTGTGGAATCCAGTCCACCACCTCTCTTGCTGACTTATCATTATTTGAATAGGCATCGTTTACAAGAACTCCAAAAGCTTTTAATCTAAGATCGATCTCGGCGTCGAGCGGCTGCTCTACATCCCCTCTTAATTCAAAATTTGGAGCTGAACGAGTCCGATATACAACTAAATGCCCCCCTGCAACAGGGTAAGCGCCTAAAAGTTTTGGGATCGGAAATTGACCAGAGCTCTGATTGACAACACTCGATGACATAACTCTATCCTTACTTTGTAGGTGATTTATATTAACAGTTTTACTCCTATTTTCACAACACTATTGTTAGCGTTGGGTGTGATTAAAAGTGGTACATAGGAAAATTTTTTCATGACATAATGATTGGCCACATTTTACAGTCTCGATAAAGGATTAAGGAGTAAAGTGCTAACCTTAAGGAGGATGATTGTTATGGAAATAGACGAAGAAGAAAAAGCTATTGTTGCGGCGCTAAGATTCAACCCCAAGATGAAAGCCTGTATTTTGGAAATGATCGACATTACAGATGGAGATGCGTTTGAAGAACTGAATAATGGAGACGACGCAGAAGAAGCCGTTGTTGATGCAATTCAGAAGACAGGAACAACACTATTGCAAAGTTGGGCTGAGAAGAAAAATATAGTGGACCCCAAAAACTGGACAGGTTGAGTTGTTAACTTCATGCGCGTAAACTATTGAGCATGGAGTAAAAAAAATGAGTAAAACACCAAGAACAGCAGCGTTCAAAAAGAAAGTTGCTCTAGAGGCCTTGAGAGAAGATAAGACCCTGGGGCAACTGGCAAGCCAGTACGGGGTACACCCGATTCAGGTAAGTCAGTGGAAAAAGGAATTGATTGATGGCGCTGATAGCGTCTTTGAGCGCAAGGGGAAGCGTCGCAAGGAAGAGGGAACGGGACGAGAAGACCTGGAAAGAAAGATCGGACAGCAGGCGGTCGAATTAGATTTTCTTAAAAAAAACTTGGGATATAAGACCCCCTATGAGGTGCACCACACCTTTGCATGGTAGAGACACGTGTGGAATTGTCGGGGCTTCGCCCCCGCGCCCCAGGACAAACACTCAGACCACCGCCAGCCACCTAGCGAGGGTCTGCGGCTGGACTGGGAATGAGATTTATATCAGTTGGAAAGGACTGAGAAAGAAAAGTTTATGAGGTTAACAAGTTTGACCCACAAAATTGTATAGACATATGGGTCCACTATAGTATTCTACAGTGAAATTTTGCTTAGTTTTGCAGAAAATCATACCGATAGTTGGCTTATCATCCGGTTGGCGTAGATGATCATCAACAGCGGACATATAAAAGTTGAGTTGGCTAATATCTTTTGGTTCGAACTCCCTGGCTTTCAGTTCGATAACGATATATCTCCGCAATTTAAGGTGGTAAAACAATAAATCCACGAAATATTCTTTTTCATCCACAACCAGACTGACTTGTCTCCCAACAAAGGCAAATCCTTGGCCGAGCTCAAGAAGGAATTGTTGGATGTGTTCCATGAGCCCTTGCTCAAGTTCTCTTTCTCGGAAGTCTTTTTCAAGCTCGATGAAGGCAAGATTGTAGGGATCCTTCATCATCTGAATGGCCAAATCCGACTGTTGCTTTGCCTTTTTTCTTGGGTAACTTTGGAGGGGAACGAGTATACCGGAAATGATTCAAAATCGTTTCCAAATGGGGTTTTGCCACTCCCCTCAATGAGAGACCCCGATCCGACAACGATCATGCTGGGCATATTCGTCTTGGACTTTATTGAAAATAGTACTATCTGGAGCGCAGGGGGAAAGTCCCCAAATTTTCTCAGCATACTGACGAATGGTCTCATCGACAGAGAAAGGGCTCATCCCAGCGATATTGTGCAATACAGTTTCAGCCCAGAGCAGAGGATCGGCAAAATAGGTTTCCACTTTCTTTTGGGTCTCATAATAGGATCTAAAATCTTGCAAGATTCGGTATCTGTCTTTTTCTACCAAATCTTGATGGAGTTGAGCAAAAAGGATTCTCTCCTCCTCGGTTTCAGAAAATGAACCATCTTTCAGCGAGTCAACTACCTGCTTAAGAAACAAATCGCGAATGTAAAAATCCCAAGATCGATAGGGATTTTGATTTTCACTTGCGTCCGCGCCAAATCGGAAGGGCCAGAAGCGATCTCCCACTGCTTGGCGCATTTCGATATTGGCCCCATCTTCAGTTCCAATGGTCAAGGCTCCATTCATCGATAATTTCATATTCCCAGTTCCAGAAGCCTCCCACCCGGCGGTCGAAATCTGTTCGGAGAGATCGGCTGCAGGAATAATCATTTCAGCTTTCGAAACGTTGTAATTTTCTATGAACACCACCTCGAGATGATTTTTTATTTGTGGATCGGATCGAATTTTTCGACCAATCGCACAAATAAGACGAATCACTTGTTTGGCTCTCTCATAGCCTGGAGCGGCTTTCCCTCCAAAAAGGAAAAGACGAGGAACCTTCCGGATCTCCCCTCGTTTGATCTCTTGATAAAGGGCTATGATGTGGAGGGCATTGAGAAGCTGCCTTTTGTATTCATGAATCCTTTTGATATGCACGTCGAAAAGAGCCATTTCGTCAACGCAGCTTGGTCGAGGGATCATCTTTCCTTTTGCATCACGCAGCGGATTTTCTCTTTGTAAAAAGAACAGAAGCTCCTTTTTCTTTTCTTTTTTGATGGCTAAAAAGGCTTCTTGGCTTTTTCGATCCGAGGCAAACGAAGCGAGTTTTTTGATCTCTTTAAAATCGGTGATCCAACCAGAACCAATCCTCTCGGTAATGAAGGAAGAAAGCTCTCGATTGGCATCAAGCAGCCATCTTCTCTGAGTCACTCCGTTTGTGACATTCAAAAACTTTTCAGGAGAAAGTTCGAAAAAATCTTTAAAGAGATTGGTTTTGAGAAGGGTGGTGTGCAGCTCAGCCACTCCATTCACTGCATGAGAGCCGAAAATGGCAAGATGTGACATTCTCACTTTCCCCCCTTCGAGGATCGACATGCGCCGCACACGCTCTTCATCCCCCTCAAAGCGAGAGCGAACCCGATCACACAAAACTTCATTGAGTTTCTGAATGATCGCAAATTGGCGAGGGAGCAATTCCGTCATTCTCTTTTCGCTCCACTCTTCTAATCCTTCACGAAGAATCGTGTGATTGGTATAGCCACAACAGGCAATCGTTGTTTCGAGAGCTTCATCCCACGAAAAATTGTAATTCTTCATCAGAGTGCGCATCAACTCTGCAACAGCTAAGGCAGGATGGGTGTCGTTCATCTGGATCCGGGCCTTATCTTTGAGGGAAGTGAGCTCTCCGTGAACTCGCAAGTGGCGCCGGATGATATCTTGCAGAGAACCTGAAACCAGAAGAAACTCTTGCTTCAGGCGAACCCGTTTCCCCAATTCAGTATGATCATTGGGATACAGTACATCGGTTAAAGCTGTATTTTCGACCGCAGCCTCGAGCATCCCTGCGTTGTATCGTTCTAAGACAAAGTTGCGAGGAGACTCCTTCGTCGACCAAAGACGCAAGGTCAAAACTGAATAATTATCCTGTTTTGCATAGCCGATGATGGGAGTGTCATAAGGAAGAGCTCTTACTTCTTCATAGTCTTGCAGTAAAAATACTTCGTCCCCATGTTGATTCTTCGCGGGGACAACCTTGCCTCGAAAGTGGATATTAGTGGCCAAAGTATCTCGCCTCGATTCCCAGGGATTGATGTTCAAAAGCCATCCATCTGGTTTTTCCACTTGCTTCCCATTCCAAATCTCCTGTTCAAAAATTCCGTACTGATACCTAAGTCCGTAACCACGAGCAGGATAGTGAAGAGTCGCCAAAGAGTCGAGGAAACAAGAAGAGAGCCTTCCCAAGCCTCCGTTTCCAAGACCTGGATCGGCATCGCAGGAGGCCAAATCGGACCAGTTTCTCCCCAATTTCTTCAAGACCGCTTGGACGAGATCGTGAGCTCCGATATTGACGATGTTGTTCTTCAAGAAACGGCCCGGGAGGTATTCCATTGAGAGAAAGTAGAGAACTCGGGCTTTTGTTTCATCCATTGAGTCGAGACTTGCCGTCCAGTGGATCATGATCTCTTCTCGAAGAGCCGAGCAAAAAGCTTGATAAAATTCTTCGATGGAAGCTTTTTGTTCGGTTCGTCCATTGGTTGTGATCATCACATGGCGGATTTTTTGAGCAAGAATATCTGCTTGGAGACTGAGATCACCAGACATAGGACACGCTGAACTGCCCTTTGGCAAAATTTTGACTATTACGACCGTAGACAGAAAATTGGACTCCCGCAATAACGCCCAAATTCTCATCCCAATTGTATTCAATCGCGGGACAAAGACTTAAATTATCACTATAGCCAGTTCCCACTGGAGTTTGGGTAAATCCGCGGAACTCAGTTTTCCCTTGAAACGAGTAGACTGTGTCGAGAGCGAGAACCCATCGTTCAGAAAAACTCCATTCTAGGGCGAAGTCGCTAGAAAAAGTGTTACCAGGTATCACTACCCCTCTCGTTTGCGACCCGCCCCCATAGGTATTGAAACCTTGTACGTGGACACAAGTTTCAACGTTATAGCCGACAAAGCCTCGCACATTGAGAGGATGAGAATAAATCCACCAAAATAATTTCGAAAAGACTAAGCCAAATTGCGTCTGAAAACTTCCCTGCCCTGTTCCGCTTAAAGCAAGTCCATTGGGATTTAGGTGCTGGTATTTCCCTGTGGGGAAGACTTCTGTAACAGTGAATTTAATGGCAGGGACATAGAGCGTTTCCGGTTGAATCAAAAAACCAGCTGTAAGAGAAAGATCATTGAATCCCCCTCCCGAGTGATCCTCTTGCCAATTAGCAGTGGCCGAAGTCGTGAGCATGCAATCAACAGAGGGAGTCACTCCCACTAAAAGAAGGGAGAGAATCTGGGCTGAGTAGAGGTTATGAGGAAGAGAAATCGACTCTCGGTGTTTGTCGAATGTAGCATAGGCCCCATTGAGAAGAAGATAAGGCTGAATATTCGCAGATCCAGGTGGCATCATTGAGGCGGAAGGGGTGATAAGAGGGCCCGTGTACCACGGATTGAACATCTTTTTCGCTCTCTTGAACTGCATTTCTGCGCTTTGAAGCTCTTTTTCAATTGCCCGAGGAGACTCTTGAGCAAAGAGAGAACAGGTAAAAAGAAGCAAAATGATTTTTTTCATATAGAAATTTCATATATCACTCACGGAAAAGAGATGCAAGAAATCAAAGAAAAATCAATCTTAAGAGATAGAACATCAGAACGGAAAATAGGGCACACAAGGGCAAAGTGACTACCCAGGAAAGGAGAATATTGCGCAAGATTTCAAAATTCAATCCTTGAGACCCTCTTGTAAGTCCCACGCCAAAGACGGCCCCCACAAGAGCATGGGTCGTCGAAATCGGCAATCCCAATTTCGACGCGAAAAGCACTGTAAGAGCGGTTCCAAATTCGGCCGCAAAACCTCTGCTGGGAGTGAGTTCCGTGATCTTTTTCCCGATGGTATCAATCACGCGCCATCCCCAGGTGGCAAGACCTAAAACAATCCCAAGACCGCCAAAGGCGAGCAGCCAAGAAGGGATCGCCGTCTTTGTCTGAATCGCGTCAGTTTTCAAAACGCCCAAAATCGCAGCGACGGGCCCAATTGCATTCGAAACGTCATTGGCTCCATGGGCAAATGCGACAAGGCAAGCACTGCCCACTTGCAAATAGGCAAAGCGCCTCTCAAAAGGAGATTCAATAGCCTGAAAAGAGAACCCCGCTGTCGACACATAGCGAGGGGCCATTTTTTGGATCGCACTAAAGAAAAGATAAGATAAAAGACCGCTGAGCAAAGGAGAACAAATCCAGCTAAGAGAAATCCAACCGACTTCCCGCCATTGGATCGCATCGACTCCACCCACAAAACATCCGAACCCAATCACCGACCCGACGATCGCGTGAGTAGTCGAAACAGGAAGGGCAAAATAGGAAGCCATCTGGAGAAGAATTCCTGTCGATAGAAGGGCTCCAATCATCCCTAGGACAAAGACTTGTGGCTGCCCCTGGAAACAATCGATCGAAATAATCCCTCTCTGGATCGTTTCTGAAACATTGGATCCGACGAAAAAAGCGCCTGAAAATTCCAAGATAGCGGCAATGAGGACTGCTTTTTTGAGATTGAGCGCTTTGGACCCAACCGATGTCCCCATTGCGTTAGCGACATCATTGGCGCCGATATTCCACGCCATGTAAAGGCCGAGAAATAGAGCCAAAGACTCTAAGATCATCATCGCTTTTTCGATTTTCCGTGGGACGTAAAAATCAAGGTTTTATCCGTTTCTGTAAGAAGCCGAAATTCTCCAGGAGAAAGAGTTCCCAGAAAAAGGCTCCCGATCCGAATTCTTGTGAGCTCGATCACCTTGAGACCCGCTCTTTCCGCAATGATCCTTACTTCGTGCTTCTTCCCTTCTTTCACACAAATGCGAAAAGTCCCTTTTCTCACTTTTTCTACAGAAACAGGGCGCACCCATTTCTCATCGACTCTGGCTCCTTGAGAGAGCTCTTCAAGGTGCTGTCCTGAGATCTCTTGGGTTGTTTTTACAAGATATTCTTTGATGATATTTGAAGAAGGGTGGATTACCTTTTGAGAAAACTGACCATCATTTGTGACGAGAAGAAGACCCGTTGAATCCTTATCTAAACGCCCAATTGTGAAAAGACGGTGCCGAGAATCTGGAAAAAGATCGAGAATGATCGGCTTATTGCCAATCCTTTCCGCGGAACAGATCACCCCTTTCGGTTTATTGATCATGTAAAAAACTTTTTCTTCCTCGCCTTTCACATTCGATCCATCAACTGTGATCCGATCTACTGACCAATCGACGAGAAATTGAGGGACTTTGACTGTTTCTCCATTGACTTGGACTCGCCCCATGAAGATCAGTTCCTCACAGGCTCTCCTTGAAGCTATCCCGGCAGCGGCTAATGCTTTACTCAAACGTTTCTTTTCCATGGCCGGGAGTATATCAGAAAAGGGCCCTTCTGGTACACTCCTTCCGTATGAAAACCAAACTCATTCTGATGCGCCACGGTCAATCGGTCTGGAATCAAAAAAATCTTTTCACCGGTTGGGTCGATATCCCTCTCAGCAATCGAGGGATCGAAGAGGCTTTTGAAGGCGGAAAAAAGATCGCTCACCTCCCGATCGATCTCGCCTTCACCTCCACACTGATTAGATCTCATATGACTCTCTGTCTCAGTTTGTTACATCATTCATCGAATAAAACGCCTCTCTTCATTCATGAAAAGGGAAGTAAGCAAGATGAGTGGAGCCAGATCTACAGTGAAAAAACACGAAAAGAGATGATCCCGGTCTACTTAGCTTGGGAACTCAACGAACGGATGTACGGGGAGCTCCAAGGATTAAATAAAAGAGAGACCGCCGATAAGTATGGGGAAAAAAAGGTCCATGAGTGGAGACGGAGCTTTGCTATAGCCCCTCCTGGAGGCGAAAGCCTTAAAATGACAGCAGAGAGAACGATTCCCTATTTTCAAGAAAATATTATTCCTTTGCTCGATCAAGGAAAATCGATCTTCATTTGCGCTCATGGGAACTCGCTCCGTTCGATCATCATGTATCTCGACCAACTGAACAACGACGAAGTGGTGAATTTAGAACTCGCAACTGGTGAGCCAATCGTCTATGGATGGAATCAAGGAACATGGACCAAGCAGGGATAAGCCTAGCCTCCCATCAAAAAACAGCTCCCTGCGAGGCCGCTTTGGAAAGAGAGGATGAGGAAGTGCACCTCGCTTCTCATCTCGAGAAAATCTACCAGCTCACCGGAGCCTCTTCAAGCGATCTTTTCGTCTTCACCTCATCTGCAGCCGAAGCGATCAATCAGGTTCTTTTGTCGGTTTTTCTCAAAGTTTCCAGAATCACCGGGAAATGCCACTTCATCACATCAGAAATCGAAGACGCTCCGACCCTCCAAATGATGAAACGGCTCGAAGAACTGGGCTGCTTTGTCAAAACAGTGAAGGTAAATGGCCGAGGAGAAATCGATCTCAAAGAACTAAAAGAGATGATCACGCCGCGAACAGCCCTCATTTCTATTACAATGGCCCACGGATTAACAGGAGTGATCCAACCGGTTGAAGAGATTGTCCAGATGGGCCGAGAAAAAGGGGTTCTGGTCCATCTTGAAGGATCATACGCCACCGGGAAATACCCCTTTTCTTTGGAAGAGATCGGTGCCGATTATTTCACCTTTGGAGGAAATCTCATCCATTCTCTTCCAGGAACTGGAGCTCTTTTTGCAAAACAGCAATCCCCTCTATCTCCCCTCATTGTCGGAGGAGCTTCTCTCCGAGGTGGGCCGATGGATGTTGCCTCAGTGATTGCTCTTGGTAAATCGGCCCGCCAAGCCTCCCTGTTTCTCGACACCATGGCGCTCGAAGTGGCAAGAAAAAAACAGATTCTTGAGAACGAAATTGTAAAAACAATTCCAGAAGCCAAGATCCTTTTCAAAGACAGCCTCAAATTACCTAATACCAGTGTGATTGCGTTTCCACAGATGCATCAAGAAGCGCTCTTTACCCATCTCCAAAAAGAACAAATTGAAACTTCCATCGGAGGTGATTATCAGCAACACATAGCGCAAGTTCTCCTCGCCTCCAAAATCTCAAACGAGCTCGCCTTCTCCTCTCTCAGCTTTTCTTTAAGTCGGCTGACAACCGAGATAGAGATTCGAAAGGCCGTAGAGACGATCAAAAAAACAGTCGATTTTTTGGCTCCTCTCTCGTTACCACCTGTAGATCCGAAACCGTTCAGCCCTTCACAGTGGAACAAGAAACTCCGAGAGAAAATCGGACGCTTTCGGTTTGGGGGGAAATTTACAGAAGAAGAGGCGAGACAAAAAGGGATGAGACTGGTCATTGGACGAGAGAACGAAATCGTTTTCTCACTCCTTGTTGACGAGTCTGATGGAGTCATTGCCGATGTGAAATTCCAAGCATTTGGCCCGACAGCGCTATTCCTCGCCGCTGAACTTTCCGCCGAACTGATGATCCGGAAAGACTACAGAAGAGCCTCTCGGATCACGGCGGATCTGATCGACCAACAAGGAAGAGACAAAAAAGAGATTCCCGCTTTTCCCAAAGAAGCCGACCGGCTGCTCAACTGTGTCCTTTCGGCCATTGACGTCGCTTGCAGGCAATGTGAAGACATCGTCTGTCTCGACACTTCCTACGACGTCACTCCGATCGAGTGGGATTTGGGAGAAAACCAAACTGGGATCGCCGGCTGGGGGGATTTCGCCCATGAGAAAAAACTTGCGATCATCGAAGAAGTGATCGATAAAGAAATCCGCCCCTACGTAGAACTCGACGCAGGGGGAGTCCAGGTGGTGGAGCTGAAAGAAAACGGTGAGCTCTCTATTTCCTACCAAGGTTCTTGTACCACCTGCCACTCCGCCACGGGCTCCACACTCTCTGCCATCCAACAAATTTTACAGGCAAGGGTCCATCCAACCCTTACCGTAATACCGATCTTATTTTAAGTAGGACTCGACATCTTTCATCGATGTGACAACTTGATCCAAAAGACCGAAATCTTTCGCTTCTTTAGCTGTCATCCAATTATCCCGATCAATCGCTTTTTCAATCACCGTCCGGTCTTTCCCGGTTGCTTCAGCGTAAACATCAACGATGATCGCTCGCGTTTTGAGCATCTCTCTTGCCTGGATATCGAGATCAGTTGCCTGGCCTCGGATCACGCCCCCAATCAAAGGTTGGTGGATCATGATCCTCGAATTAGCAGTGGCAAGTCTCTTCCCCTTTCCTGCGACAAGACTGAGCAATGAGCCCATGGAAGCGGCAAGGCCGGTTACCAATGTGATCACGGGAGAAGAGAGCATCTTTATCTGATCCCAAATGGCAAATCCGGAATCGACAGATCCTCCGGGGGAGTTGATCACGAAAAGAATCGGTTTGCCGGGCGCGATATGATCTAAATACCACAACTTCCGAATGATATCCTTGGCGCTCTCTGCATCGACTGCATCAGAAAGGAAAACACGTCTCTTATCTAAAATCGCGTGGTCAATTCGGTCATTCATCCATTTCGGGTTCTTTTCTTCGCTGGCATGCTCTGTCATATTGCTTTTCCTCAACTCTGATTTATTATGGAGACATTTTCTTGCCTTGCAAAAGAGCCAAGCTCCGGATAAAGAGGGAACTCTCCTAAGAGAGAAGAAACCCTTTCTCTGGCCTTTTGCATTGTCTCACCTGGCACCGTTGCTTTAGCGCGAGAAACATTGCCTGTCTTCTCGTCGATCACCGGTTTTGCTTCCTTTAGCAGATCGACCACAATCCGCGCAATCTCTTCCATTTCCTCTCTTCCCATGCCAAGCGTTGTCGTGGCAGGAGTCCCCATCCGAATGCCCGACGTATACCAAGGTCCATTGAGATCAAAAGGAATCGCGTTTCGATTGACTGTCAGATGAGCATCTCTCAAGAGAGATTCTGCCTGTCTTCCTGTCAGATGGTAACGGGAAGCCACATCAAATACAAGGAGATGATTATCCGTTCCCCCTGTCAATACAGGAACTCCTTCACGCATCAACGCATCGCTTAAAGTTTGTGCATTTCTCACCACTCGGTGCGCATAGTCGGAAAAGGAGGGAGAGAGCGCCTCTTTAAAAGCGAGAGCCTTGGCCGCCATCACATGAGGAAGCGGACCTCCAAGCACCAACGGACACCCCTTGTCCACCGCCTCTTTAAATTCTTGTTTACACAAGACCATCCCTCCTCTGGGCCCCCGAAGCGTTTTGTGCGTCGTCGTCGTGACAATATGAGCAAAAGGGATCGGGTTATAGTTGCCTTGCATCACCTTCCCAGCCACAAGGCCCGCAAAATGAGCCATATCAACCAGCAAGACCGCCCCCACTTGGTCGGCAATCTCCCGCATCTTCGCAAAGTCGATGAGTCGAGAATAGGCCGAATACCCTGCGATCAAAATGAGCGGCTTCACCTCTTTTACTTGTTTTTCGAGAGCAAGATAATCGAGCCTTCCCGTCTTTGGATCGACCTCATAGGTGGTCGATTTCATCATTTTAGAGGAAAGATTATGCCGGTAGCCGTGGGTTAAATGGCCCCCAGAACCAAGAGACATTCCCATTACCTTTTGATTCACGAGCAACTGCCGTACCGATTCGTACTCTTCTGGAGAAAGTTCATCGATCGTTTTTTTTCCAAGACGCTCAACTTCTTTAGACTGAACCCGTTGCACCAAAACCGCCCAGAAAGCGACCAAGTTTGCATCAGCGCCAGAGTGAGGCTGCACGTAAGCGTGTTCGGCCCCGAAAAGCTCTTTAGCAAGCAAGTTAGCCTT
This sequence comes from Chlamydiota bacterium, assembly GCA_027451585.1. GTDB lineage: Bacteria > Chlamydiota > Chlamydiia > Chlamydiales > SM23-39 > DAIDHZ01. Next base: position 8,197 of record DAIDIZ010000010.1, on the reverse strand, counting down.
TCCTTCAATTGCATCGACATTTTCACAACCAGCGTAAAACCTATGTCCTGCAAACCCTTCGCTGTACTTATCCGTGAGCAAGTTACCCATGGCAAGCTGGACCGGGAGAGAAGAAAAATTTTCCGAAGCAATGAGTTTTAAGTAAGACCGTTGATCGAGCAATTCCTGGACAATTTTCCCAGCGATTTCGGGGTCCATTTGATCGATTGCGTCGAGGGAAGCGGCGAAGGCAATTCCAGAGGAAGTCCTTTTCGATTCATCCCTTTCGTTGAAGTAATTTTTTAAATACGACATAAACTCTGATTTTAGCCAGGAGAGGGTAGGAAAAGCAAAACAAATTTCTTCCTTGCAAATTTTCTCTTAGGAAGACTATGATTGTTTCACATCTATTGTAACAGAGGAATCCATGCTCCCATCTCTTAAGGTCATCCTTGACATCCAAGAACTCGACATGAAAATGATCCGCCTGATGCGCCTGAAAAGGGATCGTTTGGCAGAGCTTGAGCACATTGATTCTCTGCGAAAAGATCTCAAGAAGCAGCAACTCGACAAAGAGACAGAAATTAGCGAGTTGAATCGGAGTATCCTATCCCAAGAGATGAAGATTTCTGAGATCAAAGACAGAATCAAAAAGTTGGAAGGGAAACAAACCTCAATTAAAAAAGTCGATGATTTCAACGCATTGAACCAGGAGCTCTCCTCATCAGAAAGAGAGCGAGTGACAACAGAGCAAATTGCAAGCGATATGATTGATAAGAGGAATCTGGAAGAAGAGATCCTGGCGAAAATTAAAGAATCTCTTGAGCTTTCAGAGACGAGCAGTAAAAACCTCGAAGAAGAGATTTTTTCGAGCATTCGGATGATCAACCAAGAAGGGCTTGAACTCAAGCAAGAACGCGACGGTCTCGCGAAGAATGCAGACGGTGAAATTCTCAGGATCTACGAGAGATTGCTCAACAACAAAAAAGATCGAGTGGTCGTTCCCATCGAAAACCGCACCTGTAGTGGCTGTCACATTGCGCTGACAGCGCAGCACGAAAACATCGTGCGCAAAGGAGAAAGGCTCGCCTTTTGCGAACACTGCTCCCGCATCCACTACTGGCAAGAGAGCGAACAGATCGAAGGGACATCTGCCGCGACGAAGAAGCGTCGTCGCCGCACAACCACGACAGTTTAAGAAGGCAGTTGCAACACTTGCTTTGAGGAGCAGTTTTGCGAGCACCTCTTTTTAAGGGAAGGACAAGTCATCGCTGCATGAGAATTGCAGAGGAAAGTCCGGACTTCACAGGAATGGATACCCGTTAACGGCGGGGCGCCGCAAGGCGACGGAAAGTGCAACAGAGACTAAACCGTTCTTTTCGCAAGAGGAGAAACAGGGTGAAAAGTTAGACTTTAGGAGTCTATCCTCTCCAGGTAACTGGGGAAGCGGTGTAAACCCTATCCGAAGCAAGGCCGAAAAAGGACCCACGGTGTGTCCGCACCACAAATGAGGTCCGAAGCTGGCTGCATTAGAGGAATGATGACTCGCGACAGAATCCGGCTTATCGTCCTTCCCTTACTTTTTCTAGAGATTTGATGCTTTAAATTCGGTTTTCTTGAGGTGTCTTTGGAGAGGATCGAGTATAATCAGAACATTCACAGAGAAACAGCTTCGCTTTGCGTTTCTATCTGCTCTCAAGCGCGAGGATGGGTTTTATCGTAGACTTCTCGTTTCAGCTTCGCCGAAACGTGGGTATAAATTGTCGTTGTCGCCAAGCTTCGGTGGCCGAGGAGGAGTTGGATTGTTTTGAGATCCATCCCTTTTTCAAGCCAATGGGTAGCAATAGTATGGCGAATTGTGTGAGGGGTAATCCTCTCTGATAGCCCACTCATCTTAAGATAGAGAGCAAAGTGTCGATCGACAGATCGGGGGGTAAGTCGTTTTCCCCATCGGTTGAGGAAAATTGCCTGCGGGTCTTTTTCCAGCGGGCCTCTTTCGGGATGGTTGAGGTACGAAAAGATCCACTCCGCTGCTGTTTCAGTGATCGGTGTTCTCCTCTCTTTTCTCCCTTTCCCCACTATGCGTAACATTTTCCCTTGTCGATCAAAATCGGATCGATTGAGCCCGGTCAATTCGCTCAAACGAAGACCTGAGCTGTAAAAGAGTTCCATGATCGCCCGATCGCGATAGCCTGCATACGTAGAAAGATCGACCATCCCAAAAAGAGACATCACCTGTTCATAGGAGATCGAAACGGGGAGTTTTTTCTCTCTTTTGGGGCTTTCCATTTCATCAAGAGGGCTCTCTTCTACCCATTTTTCCTTCCGGGCGTATCTATAAAAGCTGCGCAAGGCCGATAGTTGCCGCAAAATGGTTTTATTACTCAATTTCTTCTCATAGAGATCTGCTAAAAAGCGGCGGATCTCTCTTTTAGAAATCTCCCTAAGAGGAAGATCTTTATCGAGAAATTGATTCAAAGAGGAGAGATCGGTTGCGTAGGCGCGCAGGGTATGAGGAGAGACATTCCGCACCGTCCTCAGGTAACGGAGAAATGAATCGATTGCGGAAGAAAAAAGGGGCATTGTCATCGGGGAAAGGGGATCCGTTTCAAATCTTCAGCCACAAAAGTGTGGGGGAAAATAGCCCGAGCTTGTTTGGCAAATGGTTCGGTATCGCGATAGCGGGCCGAAAAGTGGGTGAGAACGAGGATTTGGGCGCCAGCGTCTGCAGCAATGGTCGCCGCTTGCGAGGCGGTCATATGCATATACTCGGAGGCGAGCTCTTTTTCCTCGTCAAGATAGGTGCTCTCACAGAGGAGCATTTTTGCCCCCTTGGCCAGTTGAACTGCCTCTCTGCAAGGTCTTGTATCAATTACATAAGCAAACGTGTCGCCCACCCGCAGATGACTCACCTCTTCGAGGAGCACGTGGCGATTTCCGACGAGGAGTTTCCCCTCTTTTTCTAAAAGGCGTACCGAAGGACCTTCAATGCCCAACCGTTTGAGGGCTTCTTTATCGAACTTGATCGTATCTGGCTCGGAGATTCTCCATCCGACATTCTCCACTCCATGATCGAGAAACGCCGCTTCAATTCGAAACTTTCCATCGTCATGGACTAGCCCCTCTTCCTTGACGGGGTGTTCGATCACGGTAATATTTTCCCTGTACATACAGCTATACCGGAGCCTATCGAAAAATTTTTTCCCCGACGCAGGGTAGTAACAGTGGATAGGATGTGTGATTTTATCGAGATTGAGCCGCATCAGCATGGAGCCGAGACCTAAACAATGGTCACCGTGAAAATGACTGATAAACATCCTCGTTACGGTAGGTGGAGCTATCTCAGCAAAGATGAATTGTCTTTGAGTCCCTTCTCCCGGATCAAAAAGAAGCCCTTCTTCATTCCATCTTAGAAGATAAGCGCCATGGTTTCGGAATCGAGTTGGCTGTTGGCTGGAACATCCGAGAATGACTAGCTCTCTCGTGCTCATCTCTTCGAACCTTCAGCAAAAAAAGAAAAACGCCCAAGAATTGCGCCCAAAAGCGCCCCCGCAATATGGGCTGTGTTGGCAATATTTGGAGAAAATTGAACCGAGGTAAAAGCTTGGAATAGAAAAGAAAGAAACTGCAATCCAAACATCCCCACAACAAACAACAGAAGAAAGAGCTGCGTCGCTTTTGTCATCGGATACCCTTCCCAGGGGGCGATCTTCTCTCTTTGCCAAGTAAAACCGGCCAGTCCCATCACAACACCTGAATACCCAATAAAAAATGGACCTCCCATCAGATATTGAGCAATATTTGATCCAATCCCCACGATAAGTGACAGTACAAGCAATCGGAGGGGCCCTATTTTCTGCTCAATTGGACGACATAAGATCCACACCCAAAGCATGTTGAACAAAATATGCAGCAACTCAACATGGAGAAGTGCTGGGGAAAAAAGGCGCCAAATTTCTCCTTCGCGGATTTTTTCAAAAAGAGGTCCTTCTACGGAAGCTGTTGGCTCTCCTTTCAATTTGAAAAGAATCCATTCGTAACCCCCTTGCCAAAAGGGAGCGTCAGCGCGAGTGGGCACATCAAATAAAAGGGCTTCTTGAATAGGAGTGATTGCTTCTCCGTTTGCCGGTTCTTCAGTCCAATTGAGCAAGAAAATAAACGTACAAATAGCGATGATAAAAAGGGTGAAAGGAGACATGGAAGGAGATTTTGGTTCCACGGACTCCCCTGATACTTGCTCTCGAGAAGGAGAAATCTCTATCGCAGGAGTGTCATAGCGAGGGTGGGAAGATTGCTTGGCAAACTCCGCTAAATCGCGTTCCGCCTCTTCTATCCGATCCTCATCTAAAACCCATACTTGATAACAGAGATGTCCTGTATTTACATCGAAAAAACTATCTGTTTGAATTTCAATTCCTTTCCTTTTTAGAAAAGAGGAGAGGCGGAGTAAAGATTCTTCGTTCTCTAAAGTACCAATCAAACGCATACTAAGATCCTCTCGATGAGAGCTGAGGTAGAAAGGGAAGGAATTCGATCGACGAGATGAAGTCTGCCACCCCCTTCTGCAACTGTTTCTGCTTCAATGCATGCAGACCCATATTCGGCCCCATTGACGTGGACATCTGGGCGAATGATCCGCAAAAGCTCTCTTGGATCGGTCTCTTCAAACCAGGTGACATGATCGACAAATTCTAAAGAGGCCATCATCTCAAGCCGGTAGTGAAGAGGGATGATGGGCCGATTTTTTCCCTTGTATTGTTGGATAGAAAAATCAGAATTGAGAGCAACAAACAAGATATCTGCCTGGAGACTTGCTTGATGAATGATGTAAAGGTGGCCCGCATGGAGCAAATCAAAAGATCCATTGAGAGTAGCAAGGGTCTTCCCTTTTTGTCTCAATGATCTCACTATCTCTTCAACGTGATTTGGTTCTACGAGTTTTTTTCTTAGCCACGGGGACTGCTGCATGGGATTTTCCTTTGAATGCGACCTCATAAACCTCATCGTACGTTTCAACAAAATGGACCTCAAGCCCCTTCTTCAAAAAGGCAGGAAGTTCGTCATAGTCGCGCAAATTTTCTTTTGGGAAAATGAGGACATTGACTTTAGATCGTCTCGCCGCAATGAGTTTTTCTTTGAGTCCCCCAATCGGCAACACACGGCCGGTCAAGGTAATTTCTCCTGTCATCCCGAGATTCTGTCGAATCGGTTGCTGGAGCAATAAGGAGAGTAGAGCTGTCACCATCGTGATCCCCGCAGAGGGACCGTCCTTGGGCGTCGCGCCTTCTGGAATATGAATGTGGATTTGCGCTTTCTCGAAAAATGGGATTTTACCCGCATAACGTTCCAAATGGCTCTGAACAAAAGTCCAGGCAATTTGGGCCGATTCCTTCATCACATCTCCCGCCTGACCGGTGAGCTTCATTTCCGTCTTTTCTGCAGGGTATTTGACGGCTTCCACATAAAGAGTAGCACCTCCGAGAGAGGTCCAAGCAAGACCTGTGGCAACACCGATCGGATTCTCGTCATAGTATCGATCACTTGTGAATATTGGCTTGCCGAGATAGGAGGAGAGAGTTTTTTCCGTAATCTCTGTCCTAGTCCCTTTTCTTCGCGCTTTTTTTAAGGCTACTTTTCTCAGGATCTTCTTGATATTGTTTTCAAGAGTTCTTACCCCAGCCTCGCGGGCATATCCATTGATGATCTGAGCAAGAGCCTCATCGGTAAAAAGGACATCTGCACTTTTCAGTCCCATCGCCGCTTGATTCCGAGGGACGAGATATTTTTTGGCTATCTCGATTTTCTCTGCCTGTATGTATCCTGAAAGACGCAAAATCTCCATTCGATCTTTCAGAGGTTCTGGAATCGTATCCAAAACGTTTGCCGTCACAATGAATAAAACATTCGAAAGATCGCAACGGACATCAAGATAGTGATCAAGGAAGTCTTTATTTTGTTCAGGGTCCAATACCTCAAGAAGCGCCGAAGCAGGATCTCCTTGGTAACTGGCTCCCATTTTATCTACTTCATCGATCATGATTACGGGGTTCATGGTCTCGCTTGATTTAAGCGCCTGAATCATTTTCCCCGGCATGGCCCCAATGTAAGTTCGCCTATGTCCTTTGATCTCCGCCTCATCTCTCATCCCACCCACGGAAAAACGGTAGAACTTCCGGCTGAGGGCCCGTGCAATGCTTTTCCCAATACTTGTTTTCCCAACTCCTGGAGGGCCTACAAGGCAAATGATACTCCCCTTGATCCCGCCGGTGAGTTTCCCGACCCCAATGAACTCCAAAATCCGCTCTTTGATATCTTTCAAACCATAGTGATCCTCTTCGAGGATTTTCTCTGCTTTCCTTAAGTCATGCGTTTCTCGGCTGTTGATCCCCCAAGGGACGATCGTGAGCCAATCGAGGTAACTTCTACAGACCCCGTATTCGGCCGATTGCGTCTCCAGAGAGCTCAGCTTATCCATCTCTTCTCGGATGACTTTCATCACCTCTTCTGGAACAGTTCTTTTCTTGAGTCGCGATTCAAATTTTTGGAGATCAATCGATTTATCATCTTTCTCCATCCCAAGCTCTTTTTTGATCGCTTTGAGTTGCTCTCTTAAAAAGAATTCCCGTTGACTTTTGGAAATGGTGGATTCGATTCTCTGGTTGATCGTACTTTGTAACTTACTGATATCGAGTTCTTTTTTCAAAAGAAGAAGAGCCTTATCGATCCTTTTCTCAATATCGAATGTCTCGAGAACATCTTGCAGTTCATCGCGAGTGGCCGTCGTGAGAGCGACAGCAAAATCGGCGAGCCTCCCCGGTTCTGTAAAGTCCGAATGGCCTAAAAATATCTGCAACTCTTCTTTAAAGAGGGGGTTGAGTTTCAAAAGCTCTTTGATCGTTGTGATGATGCTGATCGAATAGGCTTTGAGCTCTCGCGAAAGATAGTCGGAAGAAGGGTCATCTTGGTAACGGACTTGGCCAAAGAGGTATTTATTTTTGAGCGGCTTTTCGAGAACAACCCTCTTTTCCATATTGAGGACCACTTGAGCTCCCCCTTGTTCCATCGGGATGATCCGCAGAATCCGAGCCACTACCCCCACCGAATAGAGATCCTCAGAGGAAATTTTATAGATATTAGCATCTTCTTTTTTTGTGAGGAAAAGACCCAAGCACTTATGCTCTGTCTTAGCAACCATTTTCAATACTTCGTAATAAGCACCCGGCTCAATCACGATGGGAGCCGCCATCCCGGGGAAAAACGGACGGCGATTGAGAGGGAGTAAGTAGAGTTTATCTGGATAAGTCGGAGCTGGGATGATCGCCTTCAACTCAGGCGTCACTGCCGGCTCCGCATCTTTTATCTCTTCATTTTGATCGCCCATTTCCTCATCCAGTTTGTACCGCTATAAAACTTTACCAGCCTCCTTAAAATCAGGCAAATGATATACTCACTTCCCTATGGAGACCCTGATTTTAGAAACCACAACAGAAAAATCGTGTATTGCCCTTTGGGACAACGGGAAGACAACCCAATACGTCCCACTATCTGGAGGCCCAGAGCTCTCTAAATGCATCGCAGCTCAAGTCTCCGATTTAATCCAAAAATATTCTTGTCGCCCCAAAGCCGTTGCTTTCGGGGAGGGGCCCGGCTCCTTTACAGGAGCAAGAGTGGGTGCAGCGCTAGCTAAATCGCTTGCCTTCGGCTGGCAAATCCCCCTTTCCTCTTTCTGTAGCATGAAAACCTTCATCCCGCAAGAGGAAGGAATTTTTGCAGTCCTCGTCGACGCTCGAATGGGGGGCATTCACTTCCTGCGAGGAGAAAAAAAGGGAGACCTCATTCGCTTTGAAGGATCACCCCTACTTCTGCCCCCGCAAGCTTTAGAACAGACTTTGCAAGAGATTCCTCTTCTCCTCTCTCCCCATCCACACCTCATCGAAAAAAGGATCGCTCGCCACTGCGTTGAAACGATTCCTTCATTCTTCTTGATCTAAAGACCTTAAATCCCCTAACATAGAGTCGTCTTTTCGTTTGCAGGGATTCTGTCTACGAAATGGTAAAATATCACTAACCCATTAACTATCAGGTAAATAGAAATGCCCAGCGTTAAGGTCCGAATGGGAGAACCCATCGACAAAGCCCTCCGAGCCCTCAAGAAGAAACTCGATAAAGAAGGGATTATGAAATCGGCGAAAGCTCACCGCTTCTATGACAAACCTTC
>DAIDIZ010000009.1 GCA_027451585.1 Chlamydiota bacterium | reverse complement strand
GTGCTGCAACAATAGCTTTTCCCTCTTCGTAGATTTCCTTGACAGTCAGCAGCTTAAGGATAGCGTGTCACTTCTCAATCCTTTGTTGAGACCGTAAAATATGGCTAATGTGCCATGAAAAAATTTTCCTATCTACCGCTTTTAATCACATCCGATCCCCTTAAGAATTTGCGAAAAGAAATAAAAAAATTGACAAAATCTTTAAAAATCGTCGATACTTGAATGCATCTTAAAAACCCAGAAACCCGTGAGGTTAATCTATGCAACTTCCATCTATTAATTCAGTAACATCCTTTGGATCTACAGCTTGTGGAACTATTTCAGGGGCAGTAAGCTCTATGTTCTCTGCGATACAGAACGTTTGCAGAACAGCTTTTTCTGCGATGGCCAGTGCTGTAGGGTCTGTAGGTAAATTTGTTCCTTCTGCTTCTGTTATTGCTTCATCTCCCGTAACACGCGTTGCTCTCGGAGCTATCGTTTTTGTTGGTGCTGGATATGTAGCAGCGAAAAAAATGGGATACGCAGTTCCTGAATTTTCAATGCCTGCGATGCCAGCATCTCTGAGATCTGGTATGGAAAAAGTGGGTCTGCTCAGCAAGCCTGCTGACCAAAAAGAGACTCCTGTTGCAGAGATCGTTAAGGCGGATGAACAGCAGCCTGTTGCGGATCCCAGTGTAAAGACTGCAAAATAAAGCGGCTTTTCTTCACTTAAGGAGAGTTTCATAATAAGGGGTAAGTTTACACAGGTGTGTTTCCTTACCTCTTTTTTTATCTCTAAAACAAAGGGAAATCAAGATGACAGCGGATTTCGATACTTCTGATTTTTTTTATATCACCGGAATTTTCTATGGATTCGGAAGGGCTGTTGATCCCTTGAGTTCTTTTAGCTCACTTGTGACTCGTTTTGGTAAAATTTCTCTTTTGTCATCGATTTGTGCCGGAGGAGTGAATTTTAGAGATAGGGTTGTTCACGCAGGGCCTGAGATCGATCGATTTGGGCTTGCCCGAGCGATTTCTCTCACAGCTTGTGAAGCGATCCAAGCAACCGCAGGTATTTTTACCGGAATGGGAACGTATCAGCTTTGGTCAGGAGTTCTGGTTTCGAATGTCTCCGTTCTCTCTTTCGGGAGCTTGGCGATCCTTTCGGGAGCGGTTCTCTCCTATCTAGCTCAAATCACGCAAAACTATTTGTCTCTCCGATAGCGCCGGTCTATCGACCTATTCTCCAATTTTTGATAGACTCAAGTGAAATGAAAAGCGCAGAAATTGTTAATTATTTCGTTTCTCTTTTTATGTTGTGCAGCCCATTGACTGCCATTCCCGTTTTTCTCAATTTAACGCAGGGAAAGCAAAAAGAAGAGAGAAGGCGTATGGCCATCCTTTTAGGTTTTGCGGTCAGCTTGATTTTGGTGGGTGCGACATGGGTCGGCGGCCATTTGCTCTATATTTTGGGAATCCGAATTGCCGCGTTTCAGTGTGCGGGAGGGGTAATCGTCTTTCTTTTGGCCCTTTCGATGCTCAATGCGCAAATGAGTCCAATGAGACAGGTGGAAAATGAGGAAAAGGCCAGATCTCCTATCCCGATCGTCCCTTTAGCAATTCCCGTTATGGCAGGTCCTGGCGCTTTGAGTGGAGCGATTGTTGCTTCGAATATTCACAGTACTTTTTATGAACTGACCATTCTTTCGATCTGTGATATTGCGGTGGGAGCCGCCTCGATCTTCATTCTCTACTTCGCCGTACAGTTGGAAAGAAAGTTGGGTCCTTCGGGTCTTAATGTGGTGACTCGAATTGGAGGTTTGATCCTTGCTGCTCTCGCGGTTGAGATTTTTGTTCAAGGTATTGATACACTTTTTAACATTGAAGGATAAAACATATGAGTGGAAAAGATTTGTTGAAGCATTTAACGGATGATACGTTTGCCAAAGAAATTGAAAAGGGAGTTATCCTTGTCGATTTTTATGCCGATTGGTGTGGTCCTTGCCGCATGCTAGCCCCGATTCTTGAGCAAGTGGCTGGTGAAGTCAAAGGAAAAGCCTCTATTGGAAAAGTCAATATTGACCATGAATCAAAAACTGCCTCTCAATTCCAGATCACTTCAGTTCCTACGATGATTTTGTTCAAAAATGGGAAGGAGATCAATCGATTGGTTGGACTGAAAAATGCTCAAGGCATTAAAGACTTCATCCTCTCTGCGGTGTGAGCGATGTCGAAATTTCTTGTATTTACAGGTCTTCTGTTGGTTGTTTCGGGGTTTTTGCTCCACTTTCGAGTCGAGATCCCTTGGCTGACTGAATGGATGGGGAGACTCCCCGGAGATCTAGTGATTAAAAAAAAGGGGGTTACGATCTACTTCCCGATCGCAACCTCCCTTCTCGTCTCGAGTGCTGTATCGCTCATTTTCTCGGTGCTTTTCAAAAGTTCAAAGTGAGTTTGTCTCATCGCTTCATAGACAACTATTCCGACGCTTGTTGCAAGATTGAGACATCTCGTATTTTCTTTCATGGGGATTTTGTAAAATCTCTCGTCCCATTTTTTGAAAAAACAAGGAGGAAGTCCTTCGGTTTCTGATCCGAAAATCAAAATCGCATCGTTTGTAAATGGGGCTGTCGTGTAAGATCTTTTCGCTTTGCTAGAGAAAAAGAAAAAAGGAGAGCTCTCTTTTTCCAGAAAGGATTCCAGGTTGTCGATCTCCTCAATGGAGACGTCAGACCAGTAATCAAGACCTGCTCGTTTTAAGTGGCGGCTTTGGGTACTAAATCCAAGGGGTCTCACTAAAATGAGAGAGGCTCCTGTCACCGAAGCGGTTCTCACAATATTACCCGTGTTTTGTGGGATTTGGGGTTGGAATAAAATGATTTTCATTTGGGGTGTAATCTCGACTTTGTACATTTTTTGAACGCTTGCTTCCGAGCTGCTTGTTCAAAAAATGTACAGAGTCGAGGTAATGATATATGAAAAAACATCGTTTAGCAACGATCATTAATTTTTGTACAAACGAAAGTCGGTTCATTAAGGTTGCTTTAGAACAAGCTGCCAAGATTTCTGATCAGGTGATTGTCCCTGTTTGTGACCATTTTTTTGATGGAACAGCTGAAAATCGCCCCCTTTTGGAGAAGATTTACCAAGCATTCCCGCACTGCCTTTTTATCGAGTATCCGTATGTGCCAGAAAAAATCTCCAAAAAATTATTTGAAGAGATCCCTGCCGCCCATTTTTGGCATAGTTTGTCTCGATTAATCGGAGCTCAATTTTTAGATGAGGGAATTGAGCATGTCCTTTTCTTAGATGCGGATGAAATTCCCGATGTGGACCGTTTTACTCAGTGGCTTGAGTGCAGTGACTACCGTTGCCACACGGTGTTAAAGCTAGCCAATTATTGGTATTTTCGAGAGAGCCGTTACCAAGCCGAAAAGTGGGAAGATTCGATTGTTTTTGCCCAGAGAAAGGCCCTCGAGCCTCATCTTCTTTTGAAAAAAGAGGAGCGTGATGCGATTTATGATTCTCTGCCTGGCCCTAAGCGTCGAATGGTTGTGGGGCCCGATGGAGAGCCGATGTTTCACCATTACAGTTGGGTAAGAACGGAGGAAGAGATGCTCAAAAAGGTTCGCAATTGGGGGCATCGGAGCGATCGGAATTGGGAAGAGCTTGTTAAAAAAGAATTTACTGCTCCGTTTCAAGGGGTCGATTTTGTTCATCAGTATCGGTTTAAGACCGTGGATCCTCTTTTTCATTTCCCTTTAGAAGAGAAGACCTTTGCTCCTAAAGGAGAGGGAAATGTGAGGCGGCTCGATTCGCGAACTCTCCTTTCTGCAATCAAAAAAGGGGGGGGATCATTTTGGGGCTTGATTTTTAGGCGATTTCCTTAGATGATAGACCCTTATTTTCCGCACTGGTAGCTCAGTTGGATAGAGTACCTGGCTACGAACCAGGGGGTCAGAGGTTCGAGTCCTCTCCAGTGCATATGCTTCTCTATAAATTTCCTTTTGGCCCCCTCGAGACGAATGCTCTGCTCATCGGATGTGGAGAGACAAAGAGAGCCGTAATCATAGATCCTTCCTATCAATCGACAGAGACGCTCCTTCGCTATATCTCTACCTGGGGGCTTGAGGTGGAGAAAATACTTTTAACTCACTCTCATTGGGATCATTTTGCAGATGCGAGTCTTTTGCAGAAAAAGCTGGGGGTTCCTCTTTTCGTCCATCCGTTGGATGCGGAGAATGTGCAGAGGCCGGGTGTTGATCGAATTCCTTTGTTTTTCCCGATCGAACCCGCGACAGTCGATCATCTTGTGCATGAGAGAGAGATCATTCAAGTGGGCAAACTCGCTTTTGAAGTGATCCATACCCCGGGCCACTCTCCTGGGGGTGTCTGTTACCATGAAAAGGAGAAAAGGCTTCTGATTTCAGGAGATACTCTGTTTCGGGGGACGATGGGGAGTTTGAGCTTGCCGACCGCTGCTGCAGATGCGATGTGGTTATCGCTCAAAAAACTCTCTTTGCTTCCTAAAGAAACTCGAGTTGTTCCAGGTCATGGAGAAGATACGACGATCGGAGACGAAGCCTGGCTGATGCGGGCTAAACAAATTTTTGATGGATGGTGTTAATATGTCACTTGTTGGAAAAAAAGCCCCTCAGTTTCAAGCAAAAGCGGTTGTCAAAGACCAAATCATCGAGGATTTTTCTTTTTCTCGAGTTCCTGGTCAATACATTGTCTTCTTTTTTTATCCTCTCGATTTTACCTTTGTTTGTCCGACAGAACTTCACGCCTTTCAGGACAAATTACAAGAGTTTAAGAAGAGAAATGCGCAATTGATCGGGTGTTCTATCGACAGCCATTTTTCACACGCGGCATGGCTCAATACACCGAAACTCAAAGGGGGGATCGAAGGGATTTCCTATCCGATTGTTTCGGACATCCACAAATCCATTGCTCGCAGTTTCCAAATATTGAAAGAAGACGAGGGAATCGCCTACCGAGCTCTTTTCTTGATCGATCGAGAAGGAATAGTCCGGCACGAGCTAGTCAACGATCTCCCTTTAGGTCGTTCGGTCGATGAAGTTCTTCGCATTCTTGACGCACTGATTTTCCACGAGCAGCATGGAGAGGTTTGCCCTGCGAATTGGACTCAAGGAGCCAAGTCAATGAGAGCGACCGGAGAAGGGCTGGTCGAGTACTTTCGCTCCTGAGATATTATGACAACTCCTCTTCTCAAGTTTCCTTCCTCTTGTTTGGATCCCATCTCCTATAACAAGGGAGAAATCGCAACAAAAGATCTCATCCCTACAGGAGAGATGATTGGACAGGGATTTGTGGAACGAGTATATGCCTATCGCCCCAATCCGGCACAATTTGTTGTAAAGAAAAGTCTTTGGGTCACCGAAAGAGAATATAGCATTGCAAGACGGCTCGATCATGAGAATATTGTCAAAGTGAGGGCATTGTATGAAAAAAGAGTTCCGCTGACACTCTCTACGTTTTATAAGCTCTGGACCGATCCGGTCTGGGGTAAAGCTCTCTACGAAAGGCTCTGGGAAAAGACATATTCTCTTTGGTCTCTTTTTTGGGATAAAATGGAGGGGAATCCTCTGAGTCAATTCTCAGGCAAAAATCTCCCTTCTTCGATCGTCGCCGCTCTTCTTTCTCAAGCAAAAATGGCGAGTCTTTATCTCTATGATCAAAAGATCTATTCGGCAGATCTTCATGGAGAAAACATGATGATCACCGACAACTCGTATCAGTTGAAGTTGATTGATTTAGGTTGGGGATTTTTCGAGGAGGATCCTGAAAAACGGGGAGAACAGGTCTTGGAAATGATGCAAAGGGCCTTTCTCAATATTCTCTCTGTGAGTTCATTATACAAACCAGAAGAGGGATCTATCCCCGATGCCCGGGTCTTGTTTCCAAAATTGCGGCAGCCCTAGGATCCTGTGATCACGAAAGTTCTTTTTGATCGGATTAATGCCAAGGAACTTGCTAGGGCTTTTTCTGGAAAAACAGAAGAGGGGATTCGGCAAGTGTTGCAGCTTTATGCAGAGGGCGTTCTGGAGCGATTTTTGCAATCAAATTATTTCACGCTCTATGAGACTTTTTTATAAGCCCCAGTCTTGAAATTTAACCGGAGACTGCATATGGGAGAGAAAAGGAGCTCTCATGACGCAGATTATTCTTCTTTTCGGTGAGGCCGAAAAGGGGCAGCTCGAAAAACCTTATTTTGTCAAAGAATTGCCCGAGCTCATGGATATGCTCGGCCATCCTCCGCAAGAAAGTGAGGGGCTTTTGTTCGCGATCCAAGCTCTTTTGTATGAGCGAGAAGTGGTCTACTTTCGCGTTGAGGAGGAGGGATTTAGTAAACAAAATTACTTTTCTGCTCTTAAAGTGTTGAAAGAGAAGGATAGGTTGCGAAATCTCCACGCTCTTTGCATGCCGGGGGTGGGTGATGGGGAAATCTTGGATGCCTTTTTCCCCATCTGCGAATTCTATAAAAGCCCTTTAATCACCACGCAAAAAGATCTCTACGATTATCTCACTCAACAATAATTTCTGCTTCAATCTCGAGAAGGCGATTGTATTTAGCTACTCGGTCGGAGCGGGAAAGGGATCCCGTTTTGATCTGCCCTGTGGCAAACGCCACAGCGAGATCGGCAATGGTTGTATCTTCGGTTTCTCCCGAGCGGTGGGACATCACGGTCTTGTATCCGTTTGTTTGGGCAAGGGCAATTGCATCGGAGGTTTCTGTGAGAGTTCCGATTTGATTGGGCTTAATGAGGATCGCGTTAGCGGCTTTATCGTGGATGCCTCGTTGTAAGAACTTGGTGTTGGTCACGAAAAGATCGTCTCCGATAAGTTGGATTTTTTCCCCTATTTGTTGGGTCATGTGGATCCACCCTTTCCAGTCGTTTTGGTCAAGGCCGTCTTCAATGGTGTCGATCGGGTAATGATCCACGAGTTTTTTGAGGTAGGTTACTTGTTCAGTGGAGCTCCTTTTTTGATAGGGGAGTTGTTTGGCTTTTTTCTTCTTTTCGATGTAATGCCCTTCTTCATAGAATTCGGAGGCGGCGCAATCGATGGCAAGCGCCACCTCTTTCCCGGGTTTATAGCCGGCTTTCTCGATCGCTGCGAGGATGAGTTCGATGGCCTCTTCGTTTGAAGAGAGTTCGGGAGCAAATCCCCCTTCATCGCCGACCAATGTCGACAGTCCTTTGGCCTTTAGAAGAGATTTGAGGGTTTGAAAGATCTCCGCTCCGCAACGGAGTTTTTCTTTGAAGGAAGAGGGGCCAAAGGGGCGGATCATCAATTCCTGGAAGTCAAGGCCGCTATCAGCATGAACTCCCCCGTTGATGATATTCATCATGGGACAGGGGAGAAGGGTTGTCTGCTTCGGCGCTAAATACTTGTAGAGGGGCATTTTTTTTGCGGCAGCACCGCATTTAGCTACAGCAAGCGACACGCCGAGAATGGCATTGGCTCCAAGTCTTCTCTTATTTTCGGTCCCATCGAAGGCGATCATCGCATGGTCAATTGCGGCTTGATCGAAAATCGATTTTCCTTTGAGCAGATCCAACAGGGGGCCATTTACATGGGCTACTGCTTGCAGAACCCCTTTTCCGCCGTATCGTTTCGGGTCGTGATCGCGCAGTTCAACAGCTTCATGTTCTCCTGTTGAAGCACCAGAGGGAACGACGGCTTTTCCAACCGCTCCTCCATCGGATACAGCGGTCACTTCTAATGTAGGATTGCCTCGCGAATCGAGAATTTCTAAGGCATTCAAAGTGTGGATCATTGCTTTAACTCCATGTTGTTTTTTCAAGCCCTGAAGTCGCTTCTTCGAGAAGGACTCGATACGATTGGTACCTGAGGAGGGCGATTTTATTCTTTTCCAAAGCAGCTAGTACGGCGCATTCGGGTTCTTCGATGTGGCTGCAGTCAGGGAATTTGCACTTTTTCTTGAGAGAGGTAAATTCGTGGAAATGGGCGATTACATCTTCTTTCTTTAGCTTCCACAGACTAAAGCTCCGGATCCCAGGGGTGTCGACGCAATAACCTCCTCCGGGAAGGGATAGAAGCTCAGCCATGGTGGTGGTGTGGGCTCCTTTGGCTGTTTTTTGGGTAAGCCCCCCTATCTTGAGGGTGAGACCAAAACAGGCGTTGAGCAAAGAGGATTTTCCTACTCCCGATTGCCCTGAAAAGACGGCCGTTTTCCCTTGGAGGAGCTGCCGGAGCGATTCGATGCCGACCTTTTCTTTTGTACTGATCGAAAGGATCGGATAGCCAAGGGGTTCGTAAGAGGAGAGAAATTGGGCGTATAGCTCTTGTTCTTGGAAAGAGGCCTCGGGCAAGAGGTCGATTTTATTGATGACGATAATGGGATGGAGATTTCCTTTTTCGGCGGCAATCAGATATCGATCGACAAGGGAAGGTTTCAGTGGCGGCTCGACGACAGAAACGGAAATGATCGCCAGGTCAATATTGACCGCGATGAGCTGCTCTTTTTTTCCGCTGATATCAGTTCGAGAGAGAGTTGAGGTTCTCTCGAGTACCTGAACGATCGCCCCTTCTTTTTCGGAAGCCGGATTGATGTAGACCCAATCGCCTACTGCAATGAGATTTTTAGTGAGCCCTTTGTCTTTTTTTAAAAACCCTTTGAGAGAACAAAGATAGCGTCTACCCCCAACATCGACTACGCTCCCTTCTCCGGAGATCGAGATGACTCTTCCTTTGTGCTCCGTTGTGAGGATCTCTTGGGGTGTCTGTGGGGTGTCGGTCTTTTTGAATTTGGAACGGTCACTTTTTTGAGCCAGTTTTCTCTCTTTGCGAAATTGTTTTCGATCTTGGGCGTGAAACGCCTCTTCGTCATCGTAGTGATTCACAAAACAGCCTCGTAGAGTAAGATGGCCCCCGCTATGGCTACATTGAGCGATTCGACGTTGTTTTTCAAGGGGATTGCTACTTTCTTTCCCTTTCTTGCAGCCCACTCGTTCCACCCTCGTCCTTCGTGGCTTAAGACGAGAGCAAGCGGCGGGGAAAATTTCTCGTTTCGCAACGGCGAGCCTTCGCTATCTGCCACCCAAAGTGTCCGGTCTGTTTTTTCAAGCCAAAGCAAGAGTTCTTCAGGCGTTTTGTGAGAAAAAGGGAGTCGAAAAGGGGCCCCTTGAGAGGCTCGGAGCGCTTTATCATTGAATAGATCGACGGTCCCGGGTGTTGTGATGACCCCTTCCCAACCCAAGGCAAGCGCAGTTCTGAGAAGGGTCCCCAAATTCCCTGGATCTTGGATCTGATCGAGGATAAGTACTGTTTTCTTGTCGTCAAGATTCTGATGCTGAGGGAGATCGACTTCGGCGATAGCTCCTCGATAATCGATTCCAGAGATTTTTTGGAGGATTTCTTCAGGGACTACGTAATGTTCCTCGGCAGGAATCTCAAGTGGATGGCGACTCAAAAGGCGCCGTATCGGAAGATGAAATTCCCGGATGATTTTTTCTCCAATCAAAACGACTTTTCCTTCTGCCTGTCGATAAGAAGATTCTTTACGCAGCGCGATCCAATGTTTGACAAGTGCATGTTGGAGGCTCGTGATCTTATTGGACATCTTCTCTCCATAAGGGGCTTTGTTTGAGTCTTTCGATAATCTCTTTTGGATCTTCGATCCCTGTTTCGATCGCGATTTTTTCTCCCGCTTTGAGCAGTTTTCCCATTTTTTTCCCAGGGAGAATCCCTTCTTTTCTCAAATGATCTGCTTTCAATACAGGATCGCCTTTGACAATCCGGTCGATGGCTCTCTCAAGCCTCTTTTTTCTTGTCTCATGGGAAGTTTCTCCTTGGGGATAGAGAATGGCGAAGACAAAAGGCCATCTTTTGTCTGCATACACATGGGCCCAAAGGAAGAGGTCTTCCGCATTTTTCATCGCTTGGCAAGAAAAGAGAAATTGGACAAAGGAAAGGTCCGTATTGGGCAGCTTTAACTTTTTTACGAGCTCCTCTTGGGATTCTCGCGAAAAATGGGGGAAGAGAGGGAGAAGGGAGGCGATCAAAGGTGTCTCGTGGGGATAGTTTTTGACAGGAGCCATTCTCCTCGCAATTTCTTCAAGGGGAACCCCCTCTAAAGAAGGAAAGATCGTGGAAAGGAGATGAAACTCGTGGAGAAGAAGGACCATTTCAGGGAATTTATGGAAGGCGTGCCCTTTTTTGAACTCTTCCCAAATCCGTTCAATGGCAACTGAGGGGAAAAGTTCTCGCGCGTGGGCATAAATGGCCTCTTTTGTCTTTTCTTCAATGGCAAAGCCAAAGCGACACGAGAGGCGGATCGCTCGGATCATCCGGAGTCGATCTTCCCGAATTCTCTCGTGAGGATTGCCGATCGCTCGGATGATTCTCTTTTGGAGATCTTCTTTTCCTCCTACGTAATCGAGAATTTCTCCTGTTAAGGGGTCGTAGAACATTCCGTTGATGGTAAAATCCCTTCTCTTGGCATCCTCAATGGCCGTTGTGAAAGCAATTTGTGAAGGGCGTCTGCCATCTTTGTAATTGAAATCCTGCCGAAATGTAGCCACCTCATAAGGGCGTCCTTTGATCACCACTAGGATGATCCCAAACGCAATTCCAATCGGTACTGTATGGGAAAACAACGCTTGGATTGTCTCAGGTGGCGCATTCGTCGCAATATCTATGTCGTCTGATGGGTGTTGCAACAATAGATCGCGGACCCATCCGCCTGCATAGTAGGCGATAAATCCTGCCTTCGAAAGGGTCTCAACAATGAATCTTGCTTCGAGGTGCTCTTCCATCAAAATACAGCAATAGTTGAAAAGGTATAGGCTTTTTCATCTCGAAATCGCTGTTCAAAATTGAGATGGAAACGGCCCGATAGAGAAGCGGTCACCCCGTAGAAATAGCCGATCGCGTATTTGTTTTTATAATCGATTCCACCGATAGCAGGTCCCGACGCAATATGGAGTTTTGACCTAAGATAAGACGTTCCTGCATAAGGAGTTAGGAATAAAACGCGGGAGGATAGGCCAAGGCTGAGTTGCCATTCTTTGAGTGAGAGTTCTTGTTTATCAAAATTCATCGGGAGGTTCAAACGATTCAAGAATTTGAAATAGGATTTCGTTGATTCGGGCATTTGGAAGTAAGTGAAGTCGGTACTTAAGTAAGTTTGTCCCCACTGGATCAAGACAATTTTTGCCCCTGAGCTCCAAGAGAATTGGTAACTACTGTCAAATTCAAAGAGAAGTTTGGTGTTTTGATCTTGCTCTCTGAGTTTGGCCCTGGGCTTCGAGCCCCCGACTGTACCGAATAGTTCGAGTCTTTCGATCAGGATGAGCGAAAAACTTGCTAGCTGCGAGTGAATAATGAATTGGCGAATCGGCTCATTTTCTTTGATGGCGGGATCTCGTGTATCGAGTTCGAATTGTTTGTCTGTGATGTAGTCAGCGATGTAGCCGGAGGTTCCTTTGATCAGAGGATTATGGGCTGAGAAAAAGCCTGTGGTCATGAGGGAGGGGTTTGCTGGATTTCCTGTATAGACGGCAAACAGGGAGGCGCACAAAAGGAGAGGGAGGAGGAATTTTCTCATGAGAAAGGAGTATAGACGATTATCGATTTTTCTTTGCGTCTCCTTCCCAATTTCTTGTTCTAATCGAAAAACTAGGATAGATTGGGAGAGCTTGAATATGTCAAAAATTGCTCGCCTTTCTGAATCGGTCATCAATCAAATTGCAGCGGGAGAAGTCGTTGAACACCCCGCTTCAGTGATCAAAGAGCTCATCGAAAATAGTTTGGATGCAGGCGCCTCTTCTCTCAGGGTAGAAGTGCGCGGCGGAGGCCATCTTTTCATTTTAGTGGAAGACGATGGCTGTGGGATGGGGCAAGAAGATGCTCTCCTCTCATTGGAAAGACACGCTACATCCAAGATCCGATCGACTGAGGATCTTTTTGCCCTTTCCTCAATGGGCTTTCGAGGGGAGGCTCTGGCAGCCATTAGTGCGGTGAGCCATTTTGAATTGAAAACCTCGGAAGGGACTGTGGGAACGTGGATTCGCTCAAAGGGAGGGGTTGTAGAGGAAATCACTCCTTTGGCCCGCAATCGGGGGACTTCGATTGAAATTCGTTCCCTTTTTTTTAATGTTCCTGCAAGAAAAAAATTCCAAAAGTCGAGTCGAGCAAGTCTTGCGCAAATCTCAAGAGTGGTCGAAACGATGAGCTTGGCTCATCCGTTTGTTGCTTTTTCGCTCTATTCAGAAGGAGAAAAGATATTTGATGTGAGGCCTCAAACTCAAAAAGAGAGGATAGATGCGGTGGTGGGGCGATTGCCTTTAGAAGCGAAAGGAGAGGGCCTTGTGGGCTTTTTTGGGGAGCCCCAAGAAGCAAAAAGCCACAGAAGAGAGCAGCTTCTCTTTGTGAATCAAAGACCGATTTTTTCTCCTTTTATTGCAAAGGCGGTCCAGATGGGATATGGGACGCGGTTAGGGGAACACAGCTACCCTTCGTTTGTCCTTTTTTTGGAAGTAGATCCTCAGGAGGTGGATGTAAATGTCCATCCGCAAAAAAGAGAGATTCGTTTTGCAAAAGAGTCGCTCTTATTCGACAAGGTGCTGCACTGTGTAGAAGGGATGTTTGTCTCCAAAGCTCCTGTTTTTTCTGCTTCCCCGATTTCTTTTGCAATGCCCACCTCTTTTTTGCTTGAAGAGTCTCCGCCTGCCCTTTCGCCTCAAGAGGAATCTCCGCCTTTGCCCTTAGCTATTCTTGAAAGACCTTTGCTTGTGAAAGGACGTTATTTTTTTCTAGAAAAAGAGGGTCTTTATCTGATCGATCTTGTCGCTTTACGTTCTCGCCTTTTTTTTGATGCGTTGAGCCAACCTAAGATCGAAACGCAACCCCTTCTTTGGCCTCTTGAGTATGAAATGGACGATCCAGAAGGGGTAGAGCGATTAGAGAAAATGGGCTTCGAGTGTCGCTTAATAGGGAAAAAAAAGATCGCCGTGGATGCAGTGCCCTCCTTGCTAGATGTGTCAGAAGTGCCTCGATTTTTAGAGGTGTGGAAGGAGGGAAAGGATCTGAGGATGATCACTTCTTCTTTTTGTGGTCGTTTGGACAGGCGCTACTCTCCTGAAGAAGCGTTGTATTTATGGCGCTGTTTGCAAAATTGTGCCGACCGATTGTATGATCCATTAGGAAAAAAAATTTGGATCCGGATCGAGGCGGATGATTTAGCAAAATGGATGATGCGCGGATAAGAAAAGTGGTTGGTTGGCTGCAAAGTCAACCTTTCGATGCTCTTTGTATTGACGACCCAATCGATCTTCTCTACCTTACAGGACTTTCTCTTTCTCTGGGGAGGCTCTTGTTGACAAGGGGAGGGGTTTCTCTTTTCGTAGATGGACGCTATATTGCCTACGCAAAGAAAAATGCACCTTGCGCTGTCGCCGATTTGGAGGATGATCGAAAGTTTGCTCAGAGGATCAAAAAAATGGCCTTTGATAGTGCCTTTGTCTCCTATGAAGGATATGAAGGGCTTAAAAAGAAATTTCCAGAATTGGAATTGACCCCTCTCCCCCATCCATTGAAGCACTTCCGAGTGATCAAAGAGCCTCAGGAGATTGCTTTGCTTAAAAAAGCGGCTCGCCTGACTCGTGAGGGATTTGAGCACATCGCATCACTTCTCAAGGAGGGGATTTCAGAGGAGGAGCTGGCCGTTGAATTTGAATGTTTTTGTCGTAAAAAAGGGGCCTCTCATCTTTCTTTTCTTCCCATCATTGCTTTTGGAGAAAATAGTGCGTATCCGCATCATCGAGCCGGGAAAACTACGCTGAAAAAAGACTCAATCGTCCTTTTTGATCTGGGAGCTGTTGTCGATGGATATGCGGGAGACATGACCCGGATTGTCTTTTTCGGAAAAGCCGATCCTCAACTCAAGAAAGATTATGATCTGGTTTACGCCACACAAAAAAAGGTGATTGCGAAGGTAAAACCTGGCATCCGGTTTGGGGAGCTCGATCAGATTGCACGAGAAGAAATAGCCAAGCACGGCTGTAAGGAGCTTTTCACGCACGGCCTTTCTCATGGCATTGGGTTAGATGTCCACGAATATCCGCGCCTCAAAATTACAGGGGGCGATGTGGATCTCATTTTGGAGCCTGGGATGGCCTTTTCTGTCGAGCCGGGGGTTTATCGTCCAGGACTTGGAGGGATTCGCTATGAAGACATCGTGCTTGTGACAAAGACAGGACATGAAGAACTTTAAGTTGGCTCTGCTCCTTTCGATGGGGACTTTTTTTTTCACTTTTCTCTATGTGCAGCAACTCTATTGTCCTCGGATTGAGGTTCTTGTTCTTGGGACCCTCGGATTTCTTTTCTACATGGCGATGCAAATTGCTCTTTTGCGCAGATGGAGTCGCCCTTTGGAAGCGATCATTGACGCTGTGAATATGCCCTCGGAATTGCCTCGTGTTCTCGTCAAAGAAACAGAGAAGAAGAATCCATTCACGCCTATTGCTCGGGCCTTCAATAGTCTTTCAGAGACCATTCACCTCCAAATGGAGAAGAGTCAAGAAAAAGATCGAGAGATGGAAGGGATTTTAGAATCTTTGAGCGAGGGGGTGATTTCGTTTGATCCCAGCGGCAGGATCGTTTTTGCAAATCAAGTTGCCTCTTCTCTTTTGCAAATTCCTCAGAATCAACTGATCGGCCACAGTCTTTCCCATGAGGGGCTTGCGAAAAAATGCAAGGAAATGGTTTTTCATATTTTACAAACTTCTGAACCATTTACGGAAAAATGGGTTAAGGATCACTTCTACTTGGATCTGATTGGGATTCCTTCTCTGCACCGATCGGGAGTGGTTTTGGTTTTGCAAGATAAGACGACCGATCACAAAGTATTGGAGATTGGGAAAAACTTCATTGCGAATGCTTCTCACGAACTGCGAACGCCGATCACAGTGATCCGCGGGTTTGCCGAAATGTTAGAGGAAGATGTTCCGCTTCCCCGTCAAAAGAAGAAAGAAATTACGCAAAAAATCGTCTCTACATGCGAGAGGTTAGAAAGGCTCATCAAGAGTTTACTTGCTTTGGCCGATCTGGAGCATATTTCTTCTGATCAGTTCCAGGGATGTAATATCGTCTCTCTCATGGAGCATTGCCGCCATTTTCTGCTAGCCGCCTACCCTCATGTCGAGGTAAAAATCCCTGTCGTTTCTGCTGAAATCCTGGTGCAAGGTGATTTTGATTTGCTTGATTTAGCCTTTATGAATCTTTTGGAAAATAGTGTGAAATATTCGAATCCTCCAGCGAGCATTGAGATCTCCTATCAAATCAAAGAGGGAAAGAGGGTGGAAATTGAGTTGCGCGATCGAGGAATTGGGATTTCATCCGCAGATCTTCCTCATATTTTTGATCGATTTTATACAGTTGATAAAGCCCGCTCACGCAAATCGGGCGGAGCGGGTCTCGGGCTGTCTCTTGTCCGGAGCATCATTGAGAAGCACCGGGGGACTATTTCTGTCCATTCGGAACTAGGGAAAGGATCGGTTTTTGCGATCTCTTTACCCGTTAAGGAAAGATTCTAGTTGCTCTAGAGTGGGCAAATCTCTATTTCTATTGACCCTTTCAGCGTATCCCATGATTGAAAACTTCAAGTTTTACTAGAGCCGTCACTCTCGAAAATTCAGACGATTTTTGAGCCCACCGCTCCGCTATATCATTTCCAGCACCGCCGAGATTTGCAAGATCGCTCAGCTCGTTAATGGTCTTTTTTTCCCGCACAGTGAATTTTTGGGTATTTTTTCGTAAATACCTGATTATAAACGCATTGCGTTTGTCCCTTTGGGGAGTTTTTATAGGGTCGATGGGGTTTGTGCAAATCCTAGAATTTTCAAAGCTTCTCGAATGCCCAGCCTTGTTTTTCCATTTGGGTCCGAATTTTGTGTGCAAGTACGGGGTTTGCTTCAACCAATACTTGATCGTTTTTGTATCCCATTTCAATGATATCGATGGCTCTTGCTACTTGGACTCTCGAGAGAGTCTCTATTGCTTTTTGCGAAAGACATTCCGCAAAGCCATCGACCCAGTTTCCATTTTTCATTGTCTCTTGGCACTTTGGGCTTTGATTCGCAAATCGAATGGCAGCTTCTTCTCGAGAGGTAATCCCCATGATTAAATCGGCGAAAAAATGAAGTAGAACTCCTAAATCGTTTCCAATTTCTTGGAGGGCTTGCGCCAGACGAATATCTTCGGGAGTATGGATCCATTTGTCAGCGCGAAGAGAGTCTGTAAAAGGAAGCCTTGTGTTCGGACTTCTTTGGATTTCGAACAGCTGGTTGGGGAATGGATGCGCCCCTATGGAGAAAGAACGAGTGGGATTTTGGGGGCATTTTTGTAATCGTGAGTCAGGTAAGGTGCTTTGGGGGCGTATTTCTCTCAAACAGCCTCGCTCATCTCCTTCAGGAGTAGTGATTCTGTAAATATTTGTAGGGAAAGTTCTGGTTATCTCCATTTTTATTCCTTTTTTGTCTATTTATGTTGAGTGTTTATAAATGTTTTTTCTGATAGAAATATGACTTTCTTCGTTTTCTGCGACGAATGTTGTTTTTTCTTTTTCTTTGTGAGAGGCGTTCCCCGTTTCAATGAGATCAAACAATTGAGGTTCAAGAGAAAAGAGGTGGGCTTCCGAGCAAAGGGTTTCAATCATTTCTTTTGATACAATGGGGCGTTCTTGTTTGTGAATTTCTTGGTGAAGTTTATCTGCAGTTTTAGCGCCAAAGAGGACTGCGAGCTGCCCTGGATGGGCGTGACAGAGGCAGATTTTGGAGGGAGTTTCTTCTACTTTGATCACGTCGAGAAGGGAGGGGTATCCCGTTTTCTCTTCCCAAGACCAGTCTTTGGTCCCTTTTAACATTTTGTAGTAAAGGGGGTGCAAATCTTCTTTAAGGGTGATTTTTTCAATAGATAGCGCTTGTTTCTGGGAGCTTTCTTCTTTTGCTTTTTTCAAGAAAGTTTGGAGGAAAAAGGCCTCTTTTCCTTTTTTTTCTGCAAATAGATTAGCACTATAGTATGTTTTGATGAGAGAGAGGGCGGTTTGATAGAGAAAGGGGTGGGTTTCTCTCCCTTCTTGAATGAGGGGCCACAGATTGAGCTTGGCGCAGTCTGGATTGATCTTCCGATTTTTTCTTTTTTTTGTTTGATCGGTGGTGGGCGATTTTTTTTCTGGTTTGGTAGTAGATCGAAAGGCTTTGTAGGTTCTGCTTTCGCATTTGGAGAGGAGGTTCCGATTGACTTCTGCATGACCTAGATAGGTGTTTCGAATTTTACGTCCAGTTACTTGTTTGTCGAGGGTGATGACGGTCCCAAACGAGATCAGGATGAGCAAAGAAAAAATAAAGGTGAGAAAATTCATAACCAAGTCGGAATAGGGGTAGATTGGGGGAGTCGAAAGGCAAAGTGGAGGGGATCATTGGGATTGTCTTTTTGGGTGATTGCCATCCGGATGATCGAGGGAATCCCCTCTTTTTCTTTGGGCCACCTCTCTAGCCAAAGAGAACAGCTCTTTGTTTCTTTGTCGATGTCGGGATTGAGAAAAGAGAGGGTGCATGAACTGACATCAGAGAGGAGAGTCTCTTGTCTCCAAATCGATTCTTTCCCTTTTTCTTCCGGCCAATACACGAAAGAGAGGTTATTCTTTTCATCAAGAAACAATCTGCCAATGAGTTTCCCGCTAAAAGAGGGATCGAGATCAATGCCATTGTCAAAGTTCACCACCAGGCTCTCGATTTTCTCATTTGGGAACGATTGGGTATAGAGAGAAGAGCTATGAGCCTCTCCTGTTAATCCCATCAAAATATCTTGTAAACGGAGTTGGAGGTGTTGTCTTTCCAGAACTTTTTCCCTGGCGTTGTCTACTTTTTTATCGAAGCGGATGCTTTGGGCCAGAAAAGAGAAAAGCAAAGAGAGCAATATCCCCATCAAGCTCAATGCGATGAGGAGTTCAAAGAGAAGGAACGTTTTCTTAGATCCTCTAGAGCTCAAAATAGTCGGGCAGGCGAGTCCCTGATGGGACAATGATGATCCCTTGTCGGATAAAGATGCCATTCCCATCGAATTTTTCCCGATTCTCCTTATTGGTGAGCCTTACATGATTGCCGATTTGGACGTGTTCGTCAATGATCGTTTTCTCAATGAGGCAATGTTCCCCAATTTTGAACGGATGGGTGATCGGTTCTCCTTCATGGGAGGGGGGCATATAAAAGTGATTCCCCATCATAACGCTATCCCGAATAATGGTCCCCTTTCCAATATGGGATCTAAGGCCGATGATGCTATTGGTGATTTCGTCGGCTTCGATCAGGCTTCCTTCGCAGATGATCGACTTGGAGATTTTGGCGCTATGGATTTTAGGCCCAGGTAGATAGGTTGGGCGAGTGTAGATAGGGTTGTGCTCATCATATGTGTTGAGTCCTTGTGTATGGTCGATAAGCATCAGATTGGCATGATAATAGGAGGAAACTGTTCCAATATCTTCCCAGTAGCCCTTGTAAAGGAATGCAACCGTTTTTTTGTATTTGACTGCGGTATCGATCAGATGAAATCCGAAATCGGGCCGCCTGTCTTGTTCAAGTAGATCGATAAGGGCTTTTCTTTTAAACACATAGATCCCCATGGATCCGAGATAAAAAGGACCTTCTTGAGAAGGGGAGTTTATCTCTCGCGCGATTTTTTCATTGAGGATGAAGGATTTGATCTGCTCTAGGTTTTCCGGTTTTTCGATGAACTCGGTGATGTTGTGCTGGTCATCCGTTTTGAGAACGCCCATCCGCTGAACTTCTCTTTCATGGATCGGGATTGAGGCAATGGTGAGATCCGCATCTTTGTTTTCTGCGAACTCAACCATTTTTTGAAAATCGATATTGTAGAGTTGATCCCCGGAGAGAATGAGGAAGAATTCCGCAGGGGATTTGAGTAAAATGGAGAGGTTTTTTCGGACTGCATCGGCAGTTCCTTCAAACCACTGCTTTTCCCCTTTTTCATTTTCTTGGGGGGTCAGAACGTCGATCGAGCCTGGGTTAAAGGCGTCGAAATGGTAGGTTTGACTGATGTGATGCTGAAGCTCTCCCGGAAGATACTGAGCAATCACAAAGATCTGTCGGAATTGGGAGTTAATTGAATTGGAGATGGGGATATCGATCAGTCGGTACCTTCCTCCATAGGAGACCGCCGGTTTGGAGTGGTGGATGGTCAAGGGATAGAGCCGAGTCCCTTGGCCTCCCGCTAAAATGACCGTCGCAACTGACAGGGGAGGTTTACGCATAAACCCCACCATACAAATGAATCTTTTAATTGACAATCATTTCTTAGGTTTTTTTGATAAAACAATGTTTGTTTATATAGATTGTTTTTGTATTGATTTTTGTTTTAGATAGTAATATTATTGTATTGGTTAGTTTATACTAAATGTGGTGGTGTTGTGATGTCTGTTAGTAATTCCGCAATTCAATCCAAGCAATCGGGAACAATTATGCCTTTAAGTGGGGTTGAGAGATCCTCTTCATTGGATCCCGGTCTCTTTGAATCAACACTGACGCAATCGCATGGTGTTAGCCCCATGCCTGCAGCAGCAACTCAAGAACGGTTAGTAAACGAGAGAGCTTCTGCGCAAGAATGGGCCAAACGACAAAAAGATTTTCTTGTTAAGGGAGAAAATCCTTGGCAGTCTCCCTTAGGAGATAGAACATTACCCGCTTCTTCTGCGTCTCGAGCAACTCTTGTGGAAGAAGGTCAAGACTCCTCCGGTGTATCTTTTGGGGTTGCTCAGTGTCAAGCGGATAAAAGTTTATCTATGAGAGACCGTGCTTTGGCTTATCAATTTGATGTAAATGGAGAGAAGGTCTATTGCTTTGCTATCTGTGATGGATATGGGGAAGCGAAAGCGGCCTCCTTTATTCAGCAAAATTTAGTTCGGGCATTGCGCGATGAGTTTTCTTTTTTGCGTGCTGAGGAGATGGGTGATAGGGAGATTGAGAGTGCCTTGCAAATGGCCTGTATTCGATTGAATGAAGAATTAAAACGAAGTCTCCGCGGGCATGTGGGGACAAGTCTTGTGTTTACTCTGATTCTTGGTGGGAAACTTTGGACGGCAAATCTAGGCTCTACTACGGCTGTCTTATTGGAAAAAGAAGAAGAAAAAGAGTTCTTAGCCTTGACAAGAACCGAGATGCGTCGCGTTTGTGTGAACACGAAAAATGAAACTCAAGTTCGCCGTATTCAGCTAGGATTTGGATGTTGTAAAGGAAACGAAGTCTCCGGGAGAGCGCCACCTTTCCCTTTCCCGAGAATCACTTGTATCCCCTTAAGCAGCCTCTCTCCCAATTCCTTCCTACTGTTGTTTTCAACTCTCCCGGCATCACCGAAGCAGGTGGTTGGTGCGGTGAATCAAATCTTTCGATCTGGGTCCTCATTGGGGAAAGTTTGCGAATCGATCGTGGCCTGTGCCTCTGCATTAGACTCGTCTGAAGATCACTCTTTTATGATTGTGGGTATTAATGGGACGCTAAGAAAAGAAAGGAACGAGACAACACTTCCCCCATCGTCCTCGATCAGCTCGTGTCCCTTTTTTAGGGAAGAATCAGAACAGAAGACAATTTTCTCAACACAAACAGCCCCTATTTCTGGAGATACGGCTCCTCAGGGATCTTTCCGGTCGTCTCCCGAGGCGCCCCCAATCTCACCCCTTACAAATTCTTCCTCGGTTTCTCCTGTTGTTGAGGGAGAGGGCGAAGGGAACGACGAGAAATCAATCTCGAGTGTTCCAATTCCAATAAGTTCTGCTGAGGGTTCTTCAACTGATGAGTTGGAAGAGTCCGATTTTCAAGAGAGGCCAGAAGTGGACGAGAAAAAAAGCTCTTCTTCTACAGAGCCAAGACACGGGAGGATCCAAATAGGGCGCTTTGTCTATGTGTTGGGTGGAGGAGCCGCCTCCGTGCCCCTTTTCTCAAAGGTGGTGACTCTTGTCGCTTATCCCTTATTACTTCTCTAAGAAAAGGCCCGCATTGTAGCTGGAACGGACAAAAGGGCCTGCGTAGACGTGTTTTGCGCCAATAGAGAGGCCAAAAGTTTCATATTCTCGAAATTGCTCTGGATTGATGAATTCTTTGACTCGCAATTTAAGCCTGCTCGGCTGTAAATATTGGCCAAGTGTAATGATGTCGCATCCGGCGATGACGAGATCTCGGATGGTGTCTTTGATTTCATCTTCTGTCTCTCCGAGTCCAAGCATCATTCCAGACTTGATGTAGAGGCTTTTTTTTGACTCTTTGGCGTATCTCAGGACCGAGAGGGTGCGGTCGTATTCGGCTTTGTGTCTTACTCGAGGGGATAGGCTTCGGACCGTTTCGATGTTATGGTTGAACACCTCTGGTTTCTCTTGTAAAACGAGATCGAGTGAGGTCGTTTTACCTGAGAAATCGGAGGTGAGCACTTCGATGGTAATGCTGGGATTGATCTCGCGTACTTTCCGGATGATCGCACCGATATGAGCTGCTCCCTCATCGGGGAGATCGTCTCGAGCTACCATGGTGATCACTACGTGGCGAAGCCCTAGCTCTTTCGCTGAAAGGGCGATTCTTTCCGGCTCATCTACTTCAGGGGCTTTAGGTGTTTTTGAAAAGTCGATATCGCAAAAGCCGCAGTTGCGCGTGCATTCTTTGCCCAAAGCAAGAAAGGTGGCGGTCTTTTTTGTGTAACATTCGAGTCGATTAGGGCATTTCGCCTCTTCACAGACGGTGTTGAGCCGATATTTTTGGACGATGTCATTTGTTTGGAAGATCTCACCGCCGACTGGGAGTTTTCTGTGGAGCCAGGAGGGAAATCTCCCTTTTTTGGTTTCCTCGGGATTTTCGGGGAGAATGTTGAGTTTTGCCATTAGGATCTTCTCGGAGGTAAGTGGATCGGCATTCCCAAAGCCATTGCAGCGGCCTCATGCCATACTTCGGAAAGAGTAGGGTGAGCGTGAATGGTTTCGATCACACAGTCGAGAGTCAGTTCATTTTGGATGGCAAGCGCCATTTCGGCAATCAGGTTGGAGGCTTCATGGCCGATCACAACAGCGCCGAGAATTTGCCCTGTCTTTTTATCAGCAATCACTTGAGCAAAGCCCTCTTTTTCCCCTGACGCTTCGGCTTTTCCTATCGCCTGGAAGGGGAAAGAGGCGTGGGTCACTGCAATCCCCTTTTCTGTTGCCTGTTCGAGAGTCAGTCCGGCCGTTCCGATTTCGGGGGAAGTGAATACGACCGCAGGAACTGCTTCGTAATGGGCAATGCTCCTTTGTCCGCACGCGTTCATAGCCGCAATGATTCCCTGGTGCGAGGCGACATGGGCGAGCATCCATTTCCCCGTCACATCTCCAATGGCAAAGATCCCTCGTACTGCTGTTTCCATTGTCTCGTCCACCTCGAGAAATCCTCTTTGGTTGACTTGGAGCGCTGCTTTTTCAAGACAGAGTCCCTCTGTATAGACTTTGCGACCGATCGCGACCAGTGCAAATTCGGCATCGAGATGGGATCCATCAGAAAGAGAGACTCTTACCTGATTTTTGTGACTATGAACGGTTTCTACCTTCACGGCAGTTCTGATCTCAATTCCCTTAGCAGAGAAAGATTTGGTCATGAAGGAAGAAATCGTAGAGCCTTGCGCCGATAAGACCGAGGGAAGTGCTTCTAAAATCGTCACTTTTGTCCCGAGTTCAGCAAACAGCGAGGCAAATTCACAGCCGATGTAGCCTCCGCCGATGATGGCCAGTGTTTTGGGGATCTCTGTAAGCTCTAGAATGGAAGTGGAGTCCAGGATGCGTAAGTGATCGCAGGGAAAAGCCTTGACATCGACAGGGACCGATCCTGTGGCGATGATGATTTTTTCTGCGTTCAAAAGAAGATTGTCTTTTCCCTGGATTTTCAATTGCTGCGGGGACGTAAATTGAGCGGAGCCTTGATAGATTGTGATTTTATTGGATTTGATCAGTCCTTCGAGTCCTTTGCGGATTTTAGTGACCACCTCATCTTTTCGTGCTTTCATTTTTGCGTAGGCAATCGAAATGGGGCCTACTTCAATCCCAAATTCGGCGGCTCGTTTGATTTGGTGTAGCACGCCCGCTGAAGAAAGGAGTGTTTTTGTCGGAATACAACCCACATTAAGACAGGTCCCTCCGAGGCGATTTTTTTCAATTAAAGCCACCTTTTTGCCGAGCTGCGCCGCTTTGATCGCCGCTACATATCCGCCGGGGCCAGCTCCAATGACCGCAATATCAAACTGTTCTTCCATTTTCTGCCTCTATCAATGAATTTAACAGAATCTGGGGATTTTCGGGTATGTGGAAAATCTTGGAAAAAAGGTTGTGTCGGGAAAGGGTTTCAGTATATCCTGAGCTTATAGGTTTGCGATGAAGCCAAAGAAGAGGCAAAAGCTCTGTCATAACTGCGAAGGGGAAATTGATATCGACGTCATTGTCTGCCCTTTTTGCGCGGCCGATTTGCGAGAGGAAAAGCCCGAACTTCGCTATGCCTCTTACGTCTCTACCTCCCAACATCAGGTCCGGAAGGCTCCGGTAGATTCTCTCTATCCCCAGACGGGGGATAAGATTACATACGAGAGTCGTTCTGAAGATGTTGAAGGTCAAGAGGATATGGGAGAAGAAAAGAAAGGGACGATCTTTTTGCCGATTCTTCTACTCACTCTAGGTGCTCAGGTGCTTTGTTTTGGTCTTTTCATGCTCCTCTTTTCTCATAAGGGGGCGTTAGTGTTGAAGTGGGATGCCAGATTCTGGTTCTTTTATGTAGTTGGATCGCTCCCCTTTCTGATTTTTGGGTATCGGGCTCTATCAAAGCTGTAAGATCCATCTGGATAGTATCCGACCAGAACGTTCAAGTAGGATCCCCGTTCCAAAGAAAATAAACCACAGAGGCAGGAAGATCCCGCACCCAAAATTGCCAAAAAAGTCGATTTTTGAATCGCTTCCGGTAATAAATCCCCCTGTGGTAAAATCGCCACCATGATTTTAGATCCTATCGGAGTTCGAGACTCTTTCATAGACAATTCTGTCCTTGAACCTCAAGAAAGGCAAGACACTGCCTCCGCTCAGAAAGCTCGTACTCAACACATCTGCACCAACTTTCGGCGACAGATCAGCGCTTTTGATCGAGAAACAATGAAGGCGCAAATGCTCAAAGGTTTGGTCTATCTAGGGAAAATCGGAGCGGCCAGTGTTATTTTGTTGGGTAATGCTATCCTAGGTATAGCAATGGACAGTCTTTTTGCTCGGTTCTCTATCGACCTAAGGACAAAAAATCCTTTTCTCATCACAATTGCAGACCATATGTCGAAGCTTCTCCTTCCCATACAAATTGTAGGGTTCGCGGTCTCCTTCCCTTTATTACTGAGTCCTCATCCCCTCTTAAGGGGAGCCTGTAGATTAGTCGCTCTCTTGTTTTTCGCAGCGGCTGAAGAGTTCTTGTTTCGAGAAGTGCTACAAAATCGGATCCTTCCTTATTTAGCCAAGGGATTGCAGCCCGGTCTAGCTCAACAAGTGGAAAAGTATGATGTATTGATAAGTTCGGTTTTCTTTGCGAATGCCCATATTCTCCGGGATTCCTCTTTTAGAGTGGGCGTCTTTCCTCATTTTGTAGCGGGGCTAGGGCTTGGCTGGATCACCAAACACATGGATAAAACAGGTGTTACCTCTACGGTGATACACGCTTTCTATAATTTCCTTCTTGAAGCTGATCCTTGGCTGGATATCGCGTTGACTAGATGATTGCCATAATTTCTCTTGTAACGGAGTTTTGCGAGGTCCCTCTACAGAGTCGACTTTTTTTGGACAAGGGTTCGATAGGAATAATGAGGGTTCTTTCGCTTTGTATTGGGCAGGGGTGGGTCAAAGAGCAGGTCGACATAAAGCATCCGATAGATTTCCCCTTGAGGCCCTTCCTTCTCCCCTGTTTCGCGGCATTTCAACACAAAGCTTCGGTTTACTGTTTTTGATTGCAATCCCGGAATTTGGATAGTGATGGGAGAAAGTGGGATGGGAGCCGTGAGGTTCCCTTTAGTGGGGAGTTTCTCCCATGGGATCTCGTGAGTCAATAGTTTTTCTTTGATCTCTGAAAAGCTCCACTCGGCAAGGCGTTCCCTTTCCATCTCTTCTAGAAGTTCAACTTCAGTGCGATAGCTTTCAATGGGGCTTCGAATGAGGGGGATAAGGCAAAGAGAGGTGAGAAAAATCGCGATCAACACTTCGGGTAGAAGGAAGGAGCGTTTCTTCAGAGAACGGCAATAGGTTGGAAGCGGAGGTAATCGCATGAGGTGAGTATATACCGAATCCCATTTTTCTCTCCGAAAAGGGAGACATTGGACTTGATGTTGTGGAGGTGGCCAAAGACGCACACCTGGATCCCAAATCGTTCGAGGATTTGGGAAGCTCGTGAGGGCTTGAGGTCCGCTCCGATAGGAGGATAGTGGGTCATGGCAATTTTGACTTTTGCCTCTTTGGGGATTGCTTGGAGACTTAATTGGAGTCTTTCGAGCTCTCGATCAAAGATTTTTTGGGATAACTCCTCTTGGATAATGTCTTCTTCTTCAGAGGAAGTTTTTTGCTTTGGGTTTTCCTGGAAATCGATCCATTGCTGGAAAGAATACTCCGGGGTGTCCCACAGTCTGGTGCCACCAATCGAGACTCCTTTCCACGAAAAAACGTTATTTTGGATTACATGGATGGAGGACGGGATTACTTGAGTCAATTTTTTGAGGGAAGGCCACCAATAGTCATGGTTTCCCTTGATCATTACCTTTGTTCCGGGAAGAGCGTCAATCCAGCGGAGATCGACAAGGGCATCTTCAAGGCGCATGGCCCATGAAATATCTCCAGGGATCAAGACCAGGTCTTCGGGATGAATGGTCGCTTTCCATTGGACAGCGACTGCTTCCGCATGGCTTTCCCAATTTGGGCCGAAGAGATCCATACTCTTGTTCGGCACGCCGAAACTCAAATGAAGATCTCCAATGGCCCAGATCCGTCCCATTACTGTGCGTGGAGGGAGAGGCGAGATTTGGTGCGAGAAGCTTTATTGGCTTTGAACACCCCTCGTTTAACCCCTTTATCCATGAGGCTATAGATGGTGTTGAGTTTCTCTTTTTTAGACTCAGCGCTTTCCTTTTGAGAAATGGAGTCTTTAAGAGCTCGGACCGCTGTTAACACTTGCGAGCGGTAGGCGCGGTTGCGAAGTCGTCGCTTTTCGCTTTGGAGATTTCTTTTTTGAGCGGAGGGTCGTTTTGTTTTTCCTTCGCTTTTTTTATTGGGGGCTTCTGCCATGATTCCTCGTATTCGATGGATGAAAAGGGTATTATAGTTTCTTAGCGAGTATCGTGCAAGAAAGAATCAATGAGCCTCGTGTAAGGATCTACAATCCATTTTTGAAAAAATGTTTTGGCTTTCGAAGGTCTCTTTTCTTCAAAAGAGAATTCTTCTAAGAGAGTCTCAAAGGATGGGGAGGGAAAGAGCGCATTATCGATCAGGTCATTTTCAAAGAAAATAGAGGTCTTAGTGCTTCGTTTTGCGAGTAATCGGGGGAGTTTTCCTTCGATGGGAAGTGAAAGGGAAAAGCTTTTTTTCCAGTCGATTGGGAATGAAAAACTTTTTTTTATCCTTTGTCCCCATTCGATCCGTTCAAGTTGGTCGTAGAAGATGAAGGGGCCGTTGCCAGAGACGAAGTAGGAGGGGTGTTCTCGTAAAAAGATTTCTGTTTTCCCCACGTGCAATTGATTGAATTGTTTTGTGTCAAGAATCCATATCACCCCATATCCAAGCGATTGGTAGTCGCGGATCCTTTCTCTTGCTTCTCGTTCGGAAAGGGGCGAGCATTGCACTTCAAAGATGGTCTTTAGTTCTTCCCAACAGACATCGCCGATTCTTTCTATGGAGGGGAATCGCCTTTCAAGGATAGCGGTGGGAAGTTCTTTTTGGATCGCCATTTGAATAAGAAGGTGTCGTTCACTTTTGCTATAGAGACGGCAAGAGGGAGAGGTTCGGAGATGAAAAAAATGGGGGATCCGGCCTTTTTTTAGTCGGAGAGGTTGGTTGCATTCAAGGCAAAGATAGGTAGTTCTAGGGTTTGCATCAGCTGCGGAAATGGGGGTTTCTTTCTCTTTTGCAAAGAGAGCCATGGAAATTCATTGGATAGGATATATCTTGTCAGATATAATCGTTTCAAGGAACTATTTTTTTTCTAGGAGTTCATGAGCGGCACAACAGCATTTAGCAATCCTCAACACCAGCAAAAAGTCGAAGAGCTTGTCGCTCTTGCCAAAGAGCAAGGGTATTTGACCTATGAGGAGATCAACGAAATTCTTCCCATGACCTTTGACTCTCCTGAGCAAATCGATCAGGTCCTGATTCATTTGAGCGGGATGGATATTCAGATCCTGAACCAAACAGAAGTGGATCGACAGAAAGAGAGGAAGAAAGAGGCAAAAGAGCTCGAGGGATTACCGAAGCGCACCGAAGGGACTTCAGACGATCCTGTCCGGATGTATCTCAAGGAGATGGGTTCCGTTCCTCTTCTCACTCGAGAAGAAGAGGTGGAGATTTCCAAGCGCATTGAAAAGGCGCAAATTCAGATCGAAAAAATCATCATGCGATTTCGGTACTCGATTCGGGAAGCTCTTTCGATTGCTCTCCACCTTGTCTCCGGGAAAGAGCGATTTGATAAGGTGATTGCCGAAAAAGAGGTGCTCGATAAGCCGCTCTATCTCAATCTCCTTCCTAAACTTTGTGAATTGATGAAGCAGGAAGATCTGCTTCTCGAGCAACTTCTCACGCAATTGCTCGATACGACGACGAAGAAAGAAGGGCGCGCCGATCTGCTCGATTCCATTGAGAAATCTCGGATCCGAGCCCAAGCCTATTTGCGCAGAATGTCTTGCCGCCACAATATCATTGAAGATTTTGGCGAGGTGGTTCTTTCGGCCTATGATCGATTCCTTTATCTAGAAAAAGAAATCCAAGAGCTCACCCCTCGGGCCGAAAAAAATAAGTTCGCTGCAGGAAAACTGGCTGCTGCAAAGAGAAAGCTTTACAAACGGGAACTTGCGGCAGGAAGATCTCTTGAAGAGTTCAAGAAAGATGTCCGGATGCTCCAGCGCTGGATGGATAAGAGCCAAGAGGCGAAGCGGGAGATGGTTGAGTCGAACCTGCGCCTGGTCATTTCGATTGCAAAAAAGTACACCAACCGAGGCCTTTCATTCCTTGACTTGATTCAGGAAGGAAACATGGGGCTCATGAAGGCTGTCGAGAAATTTGAATATCGGCGCGGCTACAAATTTTCTACCTATGCGACCTGGTGGATTCGACAGGCGGTTACGCGGGCCATTGCCGATCAGGCTCGTACTATCCGGATCCCAGTTCACATGATTGAAACGATCAATAAAGTGCTCCGCGGCGCTAAAAAACTCATGATGGAGACGGGTCGAGAGCCGACTCCTGAAGAACTCGCCAAGGAACTCGGTCTTACGCCAGAGCGAGTCCGGGAGATCTATAAGATCGCCCAACACCCGATTTCTCTCCAGGCTGAAGTAGGCGACGGCGGGGAGAGCCAATTCGGCGACTTTCTCGAAGATACGGCGATCGAATCGCCTGCGGAAGCCACCGGCTACGCGATTCTCAAAGACAAGATGGGAGAAGTCTTGTCGACACTCACCGATCGAGAACGAACGGTCCTGATTGAGCGATTTGGTCTTCTTGATGGCAAGCCTAAAACCCTCGAAGAGGTAGGCGTCCGTTTCAAGGTCACGCGTGAGCGAGTCCGCCAGATCGAGGCAAAAGCCCTACGCAAAATGCGCCATCCAACTCGAGCAAAGCAGCTCCAGGCCTTCTTGGATCTTCTCGAAGGGGAATAAAAGCCTAATAGTAAGTTGCTTAAATTGCGTTGGTGCAAAATTTCATCATCTTCATTTTTACATTGCAAAGCCCGAGCGATTGAAGGAAATCTTGGCAGCTCACCTAAGTCAAAAAGTGGTTGTGGTAGACGAAGTGCAAAAAATTGAAGAATCCGATTCTTCAGGTTGTTTCGGTATAAAAAAGATGTTGCACTAAGAAAATAAAGTGGTACACTTTCCCCCTTAAAGAAAGGTCACCATGAAAAAGCCAATGTTGTTAACCGCGTTCAATCTCTTGTGCGCTAATCTATTTGGAGTGGCTGATCCAACTCCTTTTACTGACACCGGAGCCTCCCAAATTTCATTAAAGGGAACCTCATGCACTCTAACATCAACTAACAAAGAACCGTGTCCTTTTGTCAGGAGAGGGGATGATCCTTTACAAAACTCAATAGCCGCCTACAATGCTCCAGCCAGTTTAAAATTAAATCAGGATTGCGAGTGGCAAGGATATGGGACTCTCTCTTGGGTCTATTGGCATGTTTCGGAGTCTGGGCTTGACCTTGCGACGACGCAGAGTTTTTCGACGGTGAGCAATCCGGTTGTCCCTTTATCTACAGGATCTGCCACAGTATTTCAGGATTTTGATTACAAAAAGGGATTCAAACTGGGGCTTGGCACAATGTTTGGCGAAGAAGGGTGGATCCTCTCTCTTGACTGGACTCGTCTTTACCAGTCGACAAAGAGTTCTTTTTCTGCTCCCACATTGAGCGGTTCTTCTATAGGCGCTTTGTCTACAACTGATTGGTTTTATCAGACGTCCAATTTCAATCAATCGATTGCCAGTCAATTCCTTCATTCAAAGTGGCATCTTCATCTAAATTGGCTTGATCTCGCTGTGTCGAGACCTTTTTATCAGTCCCCGCACATTACGCTTCATCCATTTTTAAGTATTCGCGCCACCTGTCTGCAGCAGAATATCACGATTGCGGCGACAAACATTTTAAATCTATCGACAGTTTCATCGACTCTCTATTCCTATAACCGCTCCGATTCGTGGGGTATAGGACCGAGAGCTGGGTTGGAACTCCATTATCTCCTTGGAGATGGGTTTCGATTAGAAGGAGGAGCGGGGGGAAGTGTTCTCTACACCCGTTATTCCAAAATTTCTCACTCAGAAGATTCGGCTGCAACGGGAATGAGAGTTTTCCAATTCTTGACCTCTCTCGATGCGCTTCGCCCCATGGCTGAAGTTCGTTTCGGGACTGGATGGGGATGGTATTCGTTCTGTGGTAAGTGGCATCTCGATTTCAATGCTTCCTATGAGTTCAATTATCTTTGGGGCCAAAACATGATTCGAGCTGCTAATGACTGGAGTTTCAAAGGTGTGAGTGGCTCTGCGCAAGATGTTTCTCTCCATGGTCTGACATTGACCGCCGCCCTGACTTTTTAAAATTTGACATCTAATTTTTTGTTTTATATACGCCTGTAAAAAGGCGTATTTTAGCAGTGAAGAAAACTCTTCTTATTTCTCTTTTTAGTATTCTGTTTATTTTTGCATTGTCCCTCTCCATTTTTTATATTCGATCTCACGACATTCCCGTTTTGGAACCGAAAGGATGGATTGCTTTACAGCAAAAAGAATTGATCATTGTCTGTTCGTTGCTCATGTCGATCGTGGTGATTCCTGTTTTTATGATGAC
This sequence comes from Chlamydiota bacterium, assembly GCA_027451585.1. Lineage (GTDB taxonomy): Bacteria > Chlamydiota > Chlamydiia > Chlamydiales > SM23-39 > DAIDHZ01. The sequence goes on along the minus strand of DAIDIZ010000009.1, from coordinate 9,977 downwards.
GATCCTCTTTTCGTGGCGCTATCGGGCTGGCAAAAAGGGGGGGGAATATCAGCCTGAGTGGGGCCACAGTTTCTTAGCAGAATGCATTTGGTGGGGCGTCCCCTTTGTCATCATTGCGGCTCTTGCTTGGATTACTTGGGATTCGACCCATCAGCTAAATCCTTTCAAGCCGATTGCAGCAGAGGTGAGACCTCTCAAGATTCAGGTCGTAGCTCTCGATTGGAAATGGCTGTTTATCTACCCCGAGGAGGGGATTGCAACGGTCAATTATGTCCAGTTTCCCAAAGAAACGCCTCTTGCTTTTGAGATCACCTCTGATGCTCCGATGAACTCGTTTTGGATCCCGGCTTTAGGGGGCCAAATCTATGCAATGCCAGGAATGAGAACAAAACTTCATTTGATAGCGACGGAAGAAGGGGAATTTAGAGGTTCATCGTCGAATATCAGCGGTACCGGATTTGCAGGGATGGTTTTTCAAGCGGTCTCCACTTCCCGATTGGAATTTGATCGGTGGGTAAGTCAAGTCCGGCGGGAGAATCGAGACCTTTCCCAAAAATCATACAATCTTCTTGTCCAGCCTTCCCAATATCATCCAGTCACTTATTATTCGATTGTGGAAGAGGGTCTTTTTGATCAAATTGTCATGAAATACATGCAGCGGTGAGAAGGATATGTTTGGTCGATTGACAATACAAGCTTTGAAGCATGATTGGATTGAGCTCTTAGCAGGAGCTTCAATGGGACTTGGAGCTCTTTTTTTCTTCATTTTGATCACCTATTTAGGAAGGTGGAAGTGGCTTTGGAAAGAGTGGCTCACCTCTCTTGATCACAAGAAAATTGGGATCATGTACATGGTCGTTTCAGGAATTATGCTCTTCAAGGGGCTGATTGACGCAGTCATGATGCGAGCGCAACAAGCGACAGCTTTCGGCGATTCAATGGGCTATCTTTCCGCTTCCCATTTCCAGCAGATTTTTACAGCCCACGGTGTGACCATGATTTTCTTTGTTGGCATGGGGCTAGTTTTTGGTTTGATCAATTTCATATTGCCCCTCCAAATTGGCGCTCGCGATGTGGCTTTCCCGTTTTTGAATTCGGTCAGTTTTTGGCTCTTTGCCTCGGGGGCTATGTTTGTTCTGGTCTCTCTCGTGGTGGGCGTATTTGCGGGGACCGGGTGGACGGCCTATCCTCCTCTTGCAGGACTTAAATACAATCCGGGAGTGGGGGTCGACTATTGGCTTTGGTCGATTCAGATTTCGGGAGCTGGGAGTCTTCTTTCTGGAATCAATTTTCTTGTGACGATTCTCAAAATGAGATGCCCTGGAATGACTTTGATGAGAATGCCTGTCTTTGTCTGGTCCTGCCTCGTCACCATGATTCTAGTTATCTTTGCTTTCCCTGTTTTGACGGCGACGATCGCCATGCTTTCCACAGATCGATTGATTGACACCCATATTTTTACTTCCGAATTGGGAGGTAGCCCGATGATGTATATCAACCTTTTTTGGGCATGGGGTCATCCTGAAGTGTACATTTTGATTTTGCCGATTTTTGGTGTTTTTTCCGAGTTTGTTCCTGTTTTTTCTCAGAAAAAGCTCTTTGGTTATACGACGATGGTGTGGGCTTTAGTGGCGATCACATTTCTTTCGTTCATTGTCTGGTTGCACCACTTCTTTACGATGGGTGCCGGGCCAAATGTAAATGCTTTTTTCGGAATCATGACGATGGTGATTGCGATGCCCACCGGCGTCAAAGTATTCAATTGGCTTTTCACCATGTTTCGAGGGAAAGTTCTCTTCACCACACCGATGCTTTGGTTCCTCGCTTTTGTTGTCACGTTCACTATTGGTGGCGTGACTGGCATTTTGATGTCTATTCCAGGAGTTGATTTTCAAGTCCACAATAGCCTCTTTTTGATTGCCCATTTTCACTCGACGATCATTGGGGGTGTTGTCTTTGGCTTTTTTGCAGGATATACCTACTGGTTTCCTAAGTTTGCCGGTTTTACCTTGAACGAAAAATGGGGGCGTTATGCCTTTTGGTGTTGGTTTGTCGGATTTCTCTTGGCGTTCCTCCCTCTCTATCTTCTCGGGTTCATGGGCGTGACGAGAAGATTGAACCATTACGACGTTCTTGGATGGCAACCTCTTTTTGTCGTCGCTGCTTTGGGAGCGACTTTGGTTTCAATTGGTGTTGGCTGCCAGGTGATCCAACTCATGGTGAGTATACGAGATAAGAAAAAAAACAAAGACAAAACGGGTGATCCTTGGAATGGGAGAACTCTTGAGTGGTCGATCGCTTCGCCTCCTCCCTTTTACAATTTTGCGATCATCCCTACTGTTCATAAGCGCGATCCCTTCTGGGAAATGAAAAAAGGAAAGGGCGATCTCTATAAAGGCCATTACGAAGAGTTTCATATGCCAAAAAATACTCCTCTTGGAATGTATATGGGCGCTTTCAGCTTCTTATTTGGATTTGGCATGATCTGGTACATGTTTTGGTTGAGTATCCTCAGCGCAATCGGGCTGCTCGTTTGTCTTATTGCTCGCCTTTATACGAAACACACCGAATTTGTCGTTTCGGTCGAGATGATCAAAAAACTTGAATCGAGAAATTCATGAATTATCCAGACACGCATCACGATACCTATTCCAAAACGGTTTTTGGCTTTTGGCTTTATCTTTTAACCGATTTCGTGCTCTTTGCCACCCTTTTGGCTTCCTACTTTGTCTTGCGAGGCAGCACCTTCGGAGGACCCACTGCTGCAGAGCTCTTCCCTCTTCCTTTTACACTCGTTCAGAGTCTAATTTTATTGGGATGTAGTTTTACAAGTGGAATAGCCGGTGTCTTTGCTCATCAAAAACGAAAGTGGGCCACTTTTCATTGGTTTATTCTTACCTTTATTTTAGGAGCTCTTTTTCTTTGGATGGAATGGGAAGGATGTCTTCAACTGATCGAGGCTGGTAATGACTGGCGAAGAAGCGCTTTTCTATCCGCCTATTTTACCCTGCTTGGAACCCATGCCGTCCATATTGTCTTTGCCCTTCTCTGGACTTTGGTTCTTTTGTTTCCTATTGTTAGACAGGGATTTACGTCATTTAGCCTGCAAAGATTGACCTGTTTGCGCCTGTTTTGGCAGTTCATCAACTTGATTTGGGTGGGCATTTTCACAATCGTGTATTTGATGGGAGAAAACTGATGATTGATTCACACCATGGCTGGAATAGAAGTTTACGGCCCGTCATCATTGGGTTTGTTCTTTCAGTTCTCTGTACGGTTGGGGCCTATTTCATTGCCGTTGAGCCCATTTTTCGCCCGACAGAGTATTTAGTTGGGATTGCGGCTTTGGGATTTTTCCAAATAGTTGGACAGGTCATTTTCTTTTTTCAAATTGGAGTCGAGTCCAAACCCCGATGGAATCTAGCCATGTTTCTTTTCATGGCACTGGTTGTTTTTTTGATCATAGGCGGATCGCTATGGATCATGAATAACCTTAATTCTTACACGATGATGTGATGAGAAGTTATACCGAAAATGATTCAAAAGTCGGCTTTTTGGCAGGCGTGAAAGTTGCTGATAAATCGCTTGAACAAGGTGTGGATAGTATTGAGGAAATACAATCCTCACCTTGTTCAAACGATTTATCCAGCTTTGACTCTGCCAAAAAGCCGACTTTTGAATCATTTTCGATATATCTTGCTTTGACCAAGCCCGGGATCCTGACGGGGAATGCGATCACGATGACCGCAGGATTTGGATTAGCCTCTCGAGAGGTGTTTGATTTTCCTCTCTTTGGAGCAACCCTTTTAGGACTTCTACTCATCATGGGAGCCTCTTGCGTGTTCAATAATTGCATTGATCGAGAAGCTGACAGTAAGATGAAAAGGACCCAAAACAGACCTCTTGCTAAGGGGGAGATAGGTCTTCATAAAGCTCTTCTTTTTGGTTCCTTTCTTGCCCTTCTAGGCGGCAGTATTCTCTTTTACGGGACCCAAGCTCTCACAACAGCGATCGCTTTTTTGGGAGCTGTTATCTACGTCTGTCTGTACAGTTTTTTGAAATACTATTCGAGACACGGGATTCTTGTCGGGAGTTTAGCGGGCGCAGTCCCTCCGGTTGTTGGATTTACTGCTGTTACAGGAGAAGTGACAGGTGGGGCAGCTCTTTTGTTTGGGATGATGGCTCTTTGGCAAATGCCCCATTCCTATGCAATCGCGATCTTTCGGCAAAATGATTACGCAGCAGCCAATATTCCAGTTTTTCCCTTAGCGAAAGGAATGGAGGAGACAAAGCGGCAGATGTTTTTTTACACAGCAGGATTTTTGGTTGTTTCAACGCTTTTTTTCCCTTTGGGATACCGGGGTTATGGCTACCTTGCGCTAGCCCTTGCGTTAGGCTCTTTTTGGCTTTTTCTGGCTTGGCAAGGATTGAGGACGCAAGATGATTTAGGGTGGGCAAGAAAGATGTTTCGCTTCTCTTTGCTCGTCGTAATGATTCTTTCTTGCGCCCTTTTTTGGTAAAAATTGAGTAAAGGTGGTATCCCCTTCGAGTCTAAAAGCACCCCCAAGTAAACCGATTTAAAGCGTCAAACCTTCAATCAAAACTTGACAGCTTTAAATCGTTTCCCACGGCGGGAATCCGGGGCGAAATGCATCACGCTCAAACGGTCCTGACTCTGAAGCTTAGTACGCCACCAAAACCCCCTTAGGAGTTTGTAACCCTATCTAGAGCTGTTACTCGGTCGGAATCCGCGGCTGAAGCCCCGTTTAAAATTCCCTCCCCCCCTCCGATTTTGAGGACGGAAAGAAGGCTTTTTGGGTTGCGGTTTCATCTGAGGTTCTAAGCCTGTGACGACATCGACCACAATGGGTTTACCGAGAAGTCTTTCGATTTTTTCGAGCATCTGTCTATCTTGACGAGAGGCAAACGTGATCGCATCCCCCTTCGCGCCAGCTCTTCCAGTTCTTCCAATGCGGTGAACGTAATCTTCCGCTTTGAAAGGGAGGTCCACATTGATGACGACATTGAGAGTAGGGATATCGATCCCTCGTGCTGCCACGTCGGTTGCAACGAGAATCTGCACCTGTCTTTTGCGCAATTTTTCCACTACACGAGACCGTTGTCTTTGATTCATATCGCCATGCAAAGCTTCGGCCCGTTTCCCTTTTTCTTGGAGGGAGAACGCAAGTTCACTTGCCTGTCTTTTGGTGGCAGTGAAAACAATTGCCTGTTCAAATGACTCTTTCTCTAGAAAATGGTCAAGGAGTTTTAGTTTATGAGAGAAGCTATCGGTGTAAAATACTTTTTGATCGATGTTGTCATTTGCCAAGTTTTCCGATTCGATCTTCACTTGTTGCGGATTGTTTTGCAGTTTTTGTGAGATCTGAAGAATTTTCTTGTCGATCGTCGCGGAAAAGAGGAGCGTTTGGCGATTTTTTGGGCATCGGTCGGAGATGAATTCCACAGGTTCTAAGAATCCCATATCGAGCATCCGATCAGCCTCGTCGAGAACGATGGTTTTGATTTTCGTTAAATCGATGGCGCCTCGGTCCATATGATCCATCAATCGACCGGGGGTTGCGATCAAGATATCGTACGGTTTTGACAAAGCTTTCCTTTGCGGAGGATAAGGGACCCCACCGTAAATGCAAACTGTTTTTATTTGGGGAAGATATTTGCTGAATTTCTCAGCCTCTTTGGTGATTTGCATCGCCAATTCCCTTGTTGGGACCAAAATGAGGGCTCGAGGACTTTTTTGTTTTGGCGATTTAATCAGCGAGTGGAGGATAGGAAGTAAAAAGGCACCGGTTTTCCCAGTCCCCGTTTGAGCCGATGCAACGATATCCAACCCATTGATGATCTTTGGGATAGAAGTCTCTTGAACCGGTGTAGGTGTTTCATAGCCGATCTCTTGAAGCAGTTTCAAAATTGAGCTATCTAAATCAAAATCATTAAAATTGGGCATCGTTTCTCTTTTTTTATCAATCACGGCCACCTATTGTCCAATAAAAGAGGATTCTCGACCAGGTAAATTTTGGGCTCTCGATAAAAGGTACTTTACTTTTTGAAGGAAGTGCCCTAAACTGGTCTGTGTTTTTTACAAAAGAAAAGGGTCTATGGCTTCAGTCAAGAAAAAGCGACGAGCGAAGATCGCCCGTCACAAACGAAAAAAGCGCAGACGTCGCGACCGACATAAGAAAAAATAGGTACGAGAGATCCCCCTCAAAAAGGGATCTCCGATCATTTCATGTGGAAGTATCCAAAAATTTTTGATGTATTGGTCATCGGAGCCGGTCATGCTGGTTGCGAGGCGGCTCATATTGCTGCTCGCATGGGGGCAGAGACGCTCTTGCTCACGATGAATCTCGATACAATTGGAAAGATGAGCTGCAATCCTTCTATTGGGGGAACTGCTAAAGGGCATATCGTTCGAGAGATCGATGCTCTGGGTGGTCTGATGGGGAAAGTAGCCGATCGAAGAAGTATCCAATTTCGGATGCTCAATAGTTCAAAAGGGCCGTCGGTCCGATCTCCCCGTTCGCAAGCTGACAAAGCGGCCTACGCACAGGAAATGAAGCATCGTCTTGAGAGAACTCCTCATCTAGAGATTCAGCAGGGGACAACTGAGACCCTTCTTGTCGAACAAGAGAAGATTGTCGGCGTCATAACCCAAGAAGGAATTACCTATGAAGCCAAGACTGTTATCCTGTCTTCAGGCACCTTCATGAGAGGACTTCTCCATATAGGAGAGACGAACTTCTCAGGGGGGCGAGGTGGTGACAAAGCTTCTACAGGGATTTCTCCTTGTTTGGAAGCGCTCGGCTTTCGTTTAGGAAGGCTCAAGACAGGAACCCCTCCTCGGATCAATCGGCGGAGTATTGATTTTGCTCGTTGCGAAGAACAGCTTGGAGAGGAAGGCGTGGTTTTTTCCTACGATGAGCCTGAAGAGAAGATGCCCCAAATCCCTTGTCATATCACCTATACAACGCCCGAGACACACGCCATCATCCGCAATAATCTCCATCGATCTCCCATGTATTCGGGGGCGATCAAAGGCGTAGGCCCCCGTTACTGTCCCTCAATTGAAGATAAAGTAGTTCGCTTTGCTGATAAAGAGCGGCACCAAATTTTTCTTGAGCCAGAAGGGATTCATACCGAAGAGGTTTACGTAAACGGGATCTCTTCATCTCTTCCCTTTGATGTACAGCTTGATATGATCCATACGGTCACCGGCCTAGAGAAAGCAGAAGTCATGCGTCCCGCCTATGCGATTGAATATGATTACGTTTTGAGCGATCAGATCTATCCTACTCTTGAAACCAAGCTCATTGCAGGGCTTTTTCTTGCGGGGCAAGTCAATGGGACCACCGGTTACGAAGAGGCCGCGGGGCAGGGAATTATCGCAGGGATTAACGCGGCCGGCCAAGTGTTGGGCAAACCCTCCTTTATTCTGAAGAGGAGTGAAGCCTATCTCGGCGTCATGATCGATGATCTCATCCGTTTTGATCTGTTGGAGCCTTACCGGATGTTCACAAGTCGGGCGGAGCACCGACTCCTACTTCGTCAAGATAACGCCGATCTTCGTCTCCGTCCCACATGTTACAATTGGGGGACGATTTCTTTTGAACAATACACCCGAGTGACGAAGAAAAAAGAGCTCATTGAAAAAGAAGTATCCCGTCTTTCCAAAGTTTATAAAGCGATAGAAGGAAAAGGATCTTCTTTAGCTCAGATTATTTCTCGGCCCGATTGGACCTATTCTCTCGCTTTGAGCACCTATCCCGTAGAAGTCCTCGATCATGGCGTGGATATCAATACGCAAATTGAAACAGAACTCAAGTATGCAGGGTATATTGATCGGCAAACGAAAGAAGTCGCCAAGCTCGAACACCTCGATGTTGTGCGGATTCCAAAAGACTTTCCCTATCAAGCGACGACAGGACTTAGGACAGAAGCAAAACAGAAACTTTTCCGCTTCACACCCGAAAATCTCGGACAAGCTTCCCGGATTCCAGGAGTCACCCCGTCTGACATTTCGGTTCTTTTGGTTGCTCTGAAGAAAGAATGACACCCCTTCACCTGATCTCACTAAAAAATGTTCCGATTGCTGAGCAACTTGCCCTTGAAGAGAGGCTTCTTCGTGAAGATGATCGGAATTTTTGCCTTACCAATATTGGATCTCCTCGAACTATTGTGATGGGGATTTCGGGGAACCCCGATCTTCTCATCGATCAAGAGAAAGCAGTTCAAGATCAAATCCCCATCTTGCGTCGATTTAGTGGAGGTGGAACTGTGATTGTCGATGAAGAGACCCTTTTCATCACCTTTATTTTTTCCAAAAAGACATTCGATTGGCCCGCTTTTCCCGAAACCATTCTTCGATGGACCGCTTCGCTCTATCAAGCGGCCTGGAATATTCCCGGATTTGCCCTTTTAGAAAATGATTACGTGATCAAGGATAAGAAATGCGGCGGAAATGCCCAATATATCCGGAAGGAGAGATGGCTGCATCACACCTCTTTTCTGTGGAATTTTCAAAAGAGCAATATGGGCTATCTGTTGATGCCCGCTAAAAGACCTGCCTATCGACAAGATCGATCGCATGACGAGTTTTTGTGCTCGTTAAGCGATCAAGGATTTGTTTCTCCTGACGATTTAATTGCACGACTCGAACAAGAGCTTGTAAAGCGGTTTTACACGGCGGTGCTGCATAAAGTTTTTGTCACCACAACAGAAATTTGAGATTCGATGTGACTTATACCGAAACAAGCTAAGAACCGGTTTTTAAGCTGCGCGAAAGGGACCTCATTCCTCCGATATAACCTCTTGGAGGCCTCCAACCGATTTTCGATAAATCCCAACCAATGTCAAAAGGACAAAACCGCTTCCAAATGGGATTTTCTAACTACTTCTTTACTGTGGTTTTGAAATCCTAGCAACCATCACATTTTCCGGGTATTCACCTTGATTACCACCTGGGCAATAAGAAATTTCATAGTCAGGATTAATTTCCCAAATTTTCTTCTTAATATCTTCTTGTGAAAGAAAATCAAACGCTTCCGTCCCACAGCAATGCATATCATCGATAAGGATAGTGTGTGTTTTAATAGGGTGTTGTTGAATTTGATCTAGCTCTTCTAAGAGTGGGCAGTTTTTCCCTTTAATTGGAGGGAAAATATGCGCATCCAGCCAAAAAGTAATCGGCGTTTCTATATTTTGAATAATTGCCCACAGATCTTTTGACGAATCTCCATGAAAGAGTTTTACCTTAAAAATCCCCTCTAGACGATTGCAACAATCCCTATAATTGTTTGGGTCTGATTCTATAGAAAAGATTCTTGAGAATCCTGCGTTGAGAGCTTTTATAACTCCATCTCCGCTAAAAGTCCCCGTCTCGACAAAACAATCATTCAGAAAAGGGTCAAATCCAGAGGGACCGATATTACCTAATAAAACGCCGATTTTCAAAAACGCAGAGATAAGCAGTTTCTGTCGCATGTAACAACTCCTTCACAACAAGCTTTTGTGGACACTCTCTTTTTTATCAAAGAAGTGCAGACTTTTTGCCGAGTCTAAATCTATTCGATCCTTATACTTTCTTACAATCCTTTTAAGCGCGTGGGGTGTGACTAAAAGTGGTACATAGGAAAATTTTTTCATGACATAATGATTGGCCACATTTTACAGTCTCGATAAAGGATTGAGGAGTAAAGTGCTCACCTTAAGGAGGATGATTGTTATGGAAATAGACGAAGAAGAAAAAGCTATTTTTGCGGCGCTAAGATCCAACCCCAAGATGAAAGCCTGTATTTTGGAAATGATCGACATTACAGATAGAGATGCGTTTGAAGAACTGAATAATGGAGACGACGCAGAAGAAGCCGTTGTTGATGCAATTCAGAAGACAGGAACAACACTATTGCAAAGTTGGGCTGAGAAGAAAAATGTCATAGCCGAAGGGCAGATAAGGGCAGACA
>DAIDIZ010000008.1 GCA_027451585.1 Chlamydiota bacterium | reverse complement strand
AGCGAAAGAATTGAACCTTCCTATTGGATCAGGAAAAGTGGAAAGTACCCATCGTAGCTTGATTCAACGAAGATTAAAAAAGCCTGGCACTTGGTGGTTACGTAAAAACGCGGAGAAAATGGCGGACTTAAGAGTCGTCCGAGCTAATCATTGTTAGGATCTTTTGTGGCAACAAAATGTTCGAACCCAAGACCAAGCAAGAGTTGCTTAGCTATGTACCACTTTTAATCACACCCGGGCTAAAAAGCGTTATCTTTAATTGCAAAAGCCCAGGTAGATACGGGGTGGTTAAAATCATTTAAACCAGGTTCTGATAATTCTCTATAATCAGGCCAATTTCTTGTTTTATACATTCTCTCTAAGTATTCATAATTGCCCCACGAGCCGACATGTAATATACGAAATCCGGCGCTCATTAGTAAGGCACATAATCCGGTTGGTGTGAAGCCTGTATAATAATGGTAAGGAGTATCATGAGGTATAGAATTCACAGGTACTAGCAAATATATTATGCCCTCAGATTTCAGGTATTTATAAATGTTTTGTAAGCATAATAGTGGATTATAAACATGCTCTAATGTATTATTAATCATGACAAAGTCGTAATCGCAATCAGTTAATTGTAGGTTGTGTAGGTCGTAATTTTCGATATCGTCCGCATAATTAATGTAATTAATAGATTGAGTGGGAATAGCATTCCATTCAGGGTCATTAGGTGAATTTAGAGAAAGTGCTTTGTTAGAAATTAGCTTATGTTCCTTAACAAATCTTTCAAATTCAAGTAATGGGACGATTCTAGCAAAGTCCTTGGATTCCCATCGCCATGATAAATTGTTCTTTTCTAAAGGAAGGACAGCGTATCGACGTGCAAATTCATCTGTTTGATATGGTTTAACATAAGTGTAGAAAATATGCTCTATATCAAAATTGGTGAAGTACGTTGGAGAGGCCATCGCGTGCAAAAGGCCAGGAAGAATAAATAAGCACAAGAAGGATTCTTTAGCACGCACTCTTCGGAACATAAACAAACTCGCTCTCATACCGAAACAACCTGAAGAATCGGATTTTTAAGCGCGCCAAAGCTCCGATCCGAATTTTCGCGATCGCAACTGAGACCCCTTTCGCGCAGCTTAAAAACCGATTCTTCAGGTTGTTCCGGTATAAATGCTTGGAATTGGAGATCAATGTACTAGGATTTTTAATTTATTTCAATACAGTTCAAGTCGAGCCTATTAAAAAATCAGCTTTTTCACAGATTTGATCTCCGAAAATGAACCGAGCCCAGGAATAGACCGCATCAAGATCCTTGGAAGCAAAAAATCGATACAACGGGCTCTCCTGGTAAGTCCTTAATAATCCTTTCTCTTTAAGAGCGGAATAGATTTCTTCTGAGATCTCTTCAGCAGGATCAAAAATAGAAAGGGAATTACCCAGCACTTTTTTCATTGAATTGAGAATTAATGGATAGTGGGTACATGCTAAAAACAGAGCCTTAACAGAAAGAGAATCAAGACGTATGCTTGCTATGGCTTGTTCCAAATCTATCCCTTCATAGACCCCTTTTTCAATCAGCGGAACGAGAAAGGGGCAAGGAATCGCTATTTCCACATATTTCTGATATACATTTGATTCAATGGTACTTTTAGTTCCTAAAATAGCAGTTTTCTTGTTTTGGGGAATTCGTTTCAGAACACGAATAGAACTTTCAATAATACCTATAACAGGAATAGATAAGGCGTTTTGTAATACTTTTAAGCCATGGATGCTACCTGTATGACAGGCAATGACAATCATTTTTGCCCCTAGTTTTTCTAAAAATAACCCCGTCTTTAATACGTATTGAGCAATGTCTTCTGAAGATTTATCGCCATACGGGACTCTTTTATTATCAGCGAAATAAATCACATTCTCAAAGGGGAGAACTTGGCGTAGAGCGCGCAAAACAGAAAGTCCTCCTACCCCTGAGTCAAAAAGGGCAATCGGAGCTTCGTTATTCATGGGATTTTGAGCTCTTGATCGACGACGATCAAGTCGCTTTGGAGTTGATTGATCTGCTTCAAAGAAGAAACATCGACTCGATGCATTTTAGCAATTTTCTCAAGAGTGTCTCCGGGGCGCACTTTATAGGTCTTGGGAGAATCAGCCTTCAATGATTTGGAAAGGTTCTCAAGGCTTCCCTTGATCTTCACCAAAGATTCCAATCGCCTATTTTGAGAGATGATCTCTTTTTCCAGCTCTTCCATTCTCTCTTTGAATTGAGAAAGAGCCATATTGGTTTCATTGGCGTGTGAAGAAAGCTGTTCCCAGCCATCTCGATTTGCTCCCTCTTTTTTCTCGAAAGAAGACCATTTCTTTTCTAATTGCTGGAGTTGATGAGAGAGTTGCTCAATACGCCCCTGTTGCTTTTCAATTTCCTGCTGCTTTAGAGAAAAGAGAGCTGTTTCAAACGACTTGACTCTTCCTTCTAGAATTTGCAACTCAGTTTGAACGCAATTCGTGTCATGGCGCAAATCATCAAGATTGGTCTGGACCTCGTGAATCGTGAGCTCCCACTGATATTTTTCGTCATGAAGGGATGTTTTGATTGGAGAGCATCCGCTGAAAAAGAGGGTGAGAATTAAAATGGATCGTATTTGTATTCTCATTTCTCAAAAATCTTAAACTCAGAGCGTCGATTCATTTTCCACTGATCGGGAGAATGTCCAAGAGCAATTGGCTTTTCTTTCCCATAGGAAATCGTGTAGATTCGATTTTGATCGATTCCTTGCTTAACGAGGAAAGAACGAACATAATTGGCTCGCCGCATCCCAAGAGCCATGTTATAACTAGCCGAAGCTCTTTCATCTGCATGGCCTTCAACAACGAGATACGTGGAAGGATGTTTTTTGAGATAAGAAGCCATATCCATTAACCCTTGCAACTCATTTTTTTCTTTCACTACATATTCGTCAGTCTCAAAATGAACAGAGCGAAATACATTCTGCAAAGAATCGGGAGCGAGATAAAAATCAGCAAGAGATGGCACCCCTTTTTGGCCTGGAATCCCCTTGGGTTGAGCAAGTGGTGTATCAGCCATCAAGCGTCCGTTTTGCAAATCGGAATCTCTCAAGGGGATAAACTCGTCATCATAGGGACCTATGAACTCTTCGTCCGAAGTGAGCATTCTCGATTCATACTCTTTACCGCAGAGAGAATCAACGCTTCGCCCCATGTAACGACCTGCTGTCTTTAAATCTTCCCATGCTTCGGAGCTATTCCGGATACAACTGGAAAACAAACCAAGACTTACGATAGCTGCACAACAAACGAATCGACTCATACAATAATTCCTCATATGCTCTCAATGTACCCGATTGGAGAATTCTTGACGATGGCTCCAACACGGAAATCTCTTTTGATCTATGCCACTTAAAACCAAAATAGGCTCTTTCCAATCGATATGAACTCGAAAAAGATCACACCGATCGTCTGTCTCCGTGTTATACACCAGATGCAAGGAATCGGGTGCCCAGCTCGGATTTTCTTTATTTTCAGCCCCTGTTGTCAAAGGAATCTCTTCCTCGGTTGCAAAATCATAGATCCAAATTTGTCTGATCCCATCCACCTTAGCGCTATAGGCGAGTCTTTTTCCGTCAGGAGACCAAGAAGGAGAGGTATTTTCCCGATTTTTTTTGGTCAATAGTCGAGGCACATTTTTTTTCGTCTCTTTCGGGTTGAGAATATCAATCACATAAATGCGAGGGGAGCCATCTTTGTCGGAAACAAAAGCGATCTGCTTTCCATCGGGACTATAGGTTGGGGAGGCTTGAGTGGCTCGAGGCGCAGAAAAAAGCTGCCTTGGTTTTCCCAACACGTGCCCCTGAGGATCGAGATTTTGAATGAACAGATCGGGACGTCCTGCTACATCGGAGATAAAAGCGATCTGAGACCCTTTTTGGTTTATCTCAGGGAGAATCTGACTGCCTCGAAGGGAGACGATCGGCTGGCTAGAAGCTGCGCTGTAGATCTTCGATTGCCCTTCTTCAAAAGAGACATAGTAGAGATCTGAAGAGCGGGCCACTGTTCGAGGAGAAAAGTGAGGAGAGACGCAGTATCCCTTATCTTTGACGAGGGGTTTTTCATTGGCCCCATCTGCATCGCACATCCAGATTTCTGAATTCCACCCCTCTTCCCCTTTGGTCCTCTTTGCATAGGCAATTTTGAGAGAAGCAATCCCGTCTTTGCCAAAGAGGTCTTTTTGCACTCGATCCGACAGCTGGTGGATCTCTTGTCGATCGATATCAAGATTCCCGGTCAGAACAAAATCGGGATATTGTTTAGAGGAACTCTTTCCAATATCAAAGACGGTGAGTTGAAATCGGTTCTGAAACACTTGAAGCGTAAACCCATAAGACACAAACTCTTTTTTCCAGGCAGAGAGGTCAAAGCCTCGTCTTACATCAGGCCAATTGAGGGATTGTTCAATGCTTTCGCAAAGAGGCGCAACAGTTGAGATCCCGTTGCTATTCCAATCCGATGCAAGAACTTCTCGTAACTCCTCAAAGTAGCGCCAATCGAATGCAGAATCGGGAACGTGAACCTTGGTAATGTAGACAGATGCTTTTTGGAGTCGAGTGGGTAAAGAGACTTCTAAAACTTGAGCCCACAAAAGAAATGGGAACAGCAAAAAAACTCTACTTATTCCTAAACACAATCG
>DAIDIZ010000007.1 GCA_027451585.1 Chlamydiota bacterium | reverse complement strand
GAACAATTCAAAATGACCTTCCATATGAAAAAGAGCCTTGTTGCAGACTTGTCCATTGGAGGTGGAGAGCCTCTTGCTTTTCTCTCAGGACCTTGTGTTATGGAGAGTGAAGACCATACGCTCTATTGCGCAGAAACGCTCCAGAAAATCTTTGCAAAGTTCCCCTTTTCCTTCATCTTTAAAGCAAGCTACGACAAAGCCAATCGCTCCTCTATTCATTCGTTTCGAGGACCTGGTATCGAAAAAGGGCTGAAGATTTTAGAGAAAGTCAAACGAGAACTCGGACTTCCCGTGATCACCGATGTCCACACTCCTGAGGAAGCTGCCCTGGCAGCAGAGGTCTGCGATATGATCCAAATTCCCGCATTTCTGTGCCGACAAACCGACCTCGTCGCGGCTGCAGGAAAAACAAAGGCTGCTGTTAATGTGAAAAAAGGGCAATTTCTCTCCCCATGGGAAATGAAGAATGTAGTAGATAAACTCATATCCGTTGGTTGTCAAAACATTCTTCTCACAGAAAGAGGTTCTTCTTTTGGCTATCAGAATCTAGTGAGCGACATGCGAGCCATTCCGATCATGCAAGGCTTTGGATTTCCGGTCTGTTTTGATGCCTCTCATTCCACTCAACTTCCAGGTGGTCAAGGAGATGCTTCCGGGGGGCAGCGAGAATTCATTCCGACACTTGCAAAAGCTGCTGTGGCAGCTGGCGCCAATGCCATTTTTCTCGAGACTCATCCAGATCCCGGAAAAGCCAAAAGTGATGCTGCTACCGTTTTTCCTTTTGAACAGCTCGAGACACTGCTCTTCCATTTGGAAAAAATCTATGATGCAGTCCAATGCTCTTCCCCCGCACATTCTTAGCTTCATCTCTTCTCCTTTTATTCTTCAGCATCGTAATTATTCTCCATTTGACGAGAATCACCTCAAATGACCAACTGTTCTATCAAAAACTGATGGAAGAAACCCATGAACTCCACGCCTCCGATACACTAGAAAGACATCCCAACTACCAAAGCCGAGATCTATCTCAAAAAGAACTTTGGCTTGATTCAAAAAAGGCAAGGCACTGCATCGAAGTCAAAGCCGATCATTCGGAACTCTTCATTCACCAAAAACAAAAGGCAATCCAAGCAGAAGAAACTTTAAAAGATCTCGTCTTTGAGCTGGAGTCGGCAGCCATTCATGCAAAGGAAGGATCCTTTCAGTACCCCTCTTCCGATTTCTTCTTAAAGGAAGTTGTCATTTCCCATCACCTTGGAACAATTGAAGCAACAAAGGCCTACCTCCACATCAACCCAGAAAATGCAGATGAATCGCTCTTGTGGTTTGAAGAACACACCTCTTTCGCATCCCAAGGCTCCATCCCCCTTTCCATCTGTTCCCAATCGGCACTATGTACCCTTTCCGAACCGAGCAAAAATGAAAAAATTGAATTCTTCGATCAGGTCGAATTGAAAAGCAGCCAAGGACTCTCTGCAAAAAGCTCCTTTGCCATCTATGAAGACGGTCTGCTCATGCTCCGAGATTCTCGCTTTGTTTTTTTACAAGATGATGAAGGGCGATTCACCATCCATGCAGATCAACTCGATCTCTTAAGCCAAGAGGAAGAAGTGTTGATCAAAGGAAACATCCATCTCTTTTCCTCGAAAATCCAAAATAAACAAAGCTTTGCCCTCGCAGATCAAATCCGCTTTGATCCAACGACACGGACGCTGCTCTTATCGGCAGAAAAGCCCAAAAGAGTTCTCTTTTGGCAAGAGGGAATTCGTTTGAGCGCTCCCGAAATCTCCATCGAAAAAGACCCCCTCACCCGAGAAGATAAGATCCAAGGAAAAGGAGATATCCGCTTGACCTTTAATCTGGAAGAAGAAAACATCATCCAACAATTCATGCAGAAGTATTTATGATTTCCCTGCTAGAAGTCAAAGACCTGGAGAAAACGCTCGGAGGCAAATCAATCGTAAACGGCTTGTCTTTTCACGTTCATCCAGGCGAAGTGATCGGTCTTTTAGGTCCCAATGGAGCTGGGAAAACAACTGCCTTTTATATGACAGTCGGTCTAATCGCTCCCGATCGAGGCCATGTTTTTTTCAAAGGAGAGGATATCACCCACCTTCCTATCCATAAAAGAGCTAAAATGGGACTCGGCTATCTCGCGCAAGAACCCTCCATTTTCAGAACTCTTTCCGTCGAAGACAATATTCTCTGTATTCTAGAAACCCTTCCCATTTCTCGAGAAGAGAGAAAAAAAAGGCTCGAAGAGAGACTCAAAGAACTCCATCTCGCCCACCTCCGGAAGAAAAAAGCAGCGACCCTTTCGGGGGGAGAGAGAAGGCGCCTTGAAATCACAAGAGCCCTTGTCACCGAGCCCTCCTTGCTTCTCCTCGATGAACCTTTTGCCAATATCGACCCCCTTGCAGTGGCCGATGTCAAGAATCTCATCTACATCCTCAAGAGCAAAGGAATTAGCATCCTCATCACTGACCACAATGCCCGAGAAATTTTCACCATTGTCGATCGGAGCTACCTCGTTCAGGAAGGGAGAGTTCTCCTCTCAGGGACCGTGGAAGAGCTCCTCTCCAATCAAGAAGCGAGAACTTCCTACTTCGGCACCGACTTTCGTCTCTAGGAAAAGCGGAGAGGAGCAAAGACAATCCCACCCAGCGTTAAAAGGACAAAATCATTTCCGGTATTATAACTCGTTCCACTCCAATGCGTCCAAGACAGAGCGAACCGGCAAAGTGTCTAAACAATCGCTCCTCTTACTTCCCCCACATCCATCTTGGTAACAGGGTCGGCAAGAAAGCCCTCTCGTCACCACCTTCGCATGAGGATTGCGCCAAGGCCCCCAAGTCACCTCCGAAGTGGGCCCGAATAAGGCCACCACCCGTTTTTTCAACGCGCTCGCAATATGGAGAGCAACTGAATCAACCGAAATGAGCACCTCAGAGAGAAAAATCAGCGCCCCCAGCTGTTTTAACGTAATCGTTCCGCTGAAGCACTGCACATCAAGCTCTTTTGCAATCACCTCTACCATTTCCCCTTCAATCGGATCGGGGCCACAGCTTAAGACCACTTTGCGCCCCTGATCTACCAAGACCCTGATCAACTCCCGGATCTTTGATACCTCCCAGCACTTGAAGCGCCACCGAGATGTCGGGTGAATCAAAATAAAAGGCTCTGCTCCGACCCTTTTTTGCATCTCTGCAATTACCGACTCCTCGATTCCAAAAAACAGTTCCCGATCCTCCTCTTTAGGAAAGATCCCTATCCGACGAAGTACATCGAGATTTCTCTCTACCGTGTGGCGTAGACCTGGAGAAGATTTAGCGAGATGAGTATAAAGTTTTTTTTGCCATCTTCCCTTGGGCGGGAATCCAACCCGTGTCTGAGCTCCTGACACCCAAGCGATCAAAGCCCCACGATCTCCTTCAGTCAAATTGACCACAAGATCATACCCGTTCATCCGGATCTCGTGGATCAAAGAGAGTTCCCTCCTCATCCGGGAAAAAAAGGACTCCTTTTTCCAAC
>DAIDIZ010000006.1 GCA_027451585.1 Chlamydiota bacterium | reverse complement strand
AAGCCACGGAAGTAACGATAAAACTGGATGTATTGAATCGGATGACGGAACTTGGGATGCCCAAAAGTTACAAGGTAGCCGGATAAATCAGCCAGGACCTAGCGTCCTAGATGCTTCACGAGGAATTGCGCAACAAAGCCACTATTATCATGGAATTCTCCAGACATCCCTATATTGATATTTGTTTTATCGTCACCACCCCAAGAAGCTTCGATCCTAACTTCAGCGCTGCCTGACACCTTCATAGGTTCAATATGCCGCTTTTGAAAAACCTGCAGCACTTTGATTTCTGTTTCAGAAACAGAATCCCGGGAGAAGGGAAATAAAACCCCCGAACAATGAACAAGATCCAGATTTGCTTCAACCATAAAACCTTCTTAAATTTATTGGTGGGAAGGGATGGTAAGGATTTTTTTCATTAAGTCAAATACTTTTTAAAGCCGAAATCCTGTTCACCTATCGCAGCAAAGATTCCACTAAAAAAAAGACTCGACTACTTCGACAAAATCCGCTAAAATACCTGACATTATGTTTGTCTACTCGAAGAAAATCATTCGGTTCACTCATAAAATCCAAGAGATCGTCGGACGAGTCATCTCAAAAGAAATCGGGCTCAAAATTCACGGTAACCGCTTCTATGATCGAAAAGGAAGATGTTCCTATCCCATCAGAGTGATGATCTATAACCAAAAAAGGGAACTGGGTTACTTTGATCCAAGCTTTTATGAACTGGGTTTTCACGAATGTCTGATTCACGCATCCGAAGAGAAACTCACCCAGCTTATTCGGCATGAATTAGCCCATTACATGACCTTCATCAACCATGGAGAGCATGTCGCTTCGCATGGGATTGAGTTTCAAAAGTTTTGCCTTCAAATGGGATGGAAGGAAGCGGTAAGTCGGGCTACTTTCTGCCTCGAAATTGAAGACCATCCTCTTGATCTAGCTGAGAGTCAAATTTTCAGAAAAATAAAAAAGTTGATGGCGCTTGCCTCCAGTAGCAGTCCCTATGAAGCGGAACAAGCGATGCTCAAAGCGCAAGATCTCATGTTCAAACACAACATCGAATCGAACGCTTTAGATGGCCTCGATGAGGAAAAATTTGTCCTCAAACGAGTGATCAAGCAAAAAAAAGAAGATGCGAAAATGAGCGCGATCTCTCGCATCTTGACCACTTTCTTTGTCATGCCTGTTGTTCATCGAGGAACTGATGCTACTTATCTCGAAATTTTAGGAACTTCTGACAATGTGGAAATCGCCGAATATGTGGCGGGATTTCTCTTGTCCGAATTGGATAAACTCTGGAAACAGGCGCAAAAACAATCAGGTCTCAAGGGCGCTGTGGCAAAAAATTCGTTCTTTCGGGGGATTTCTTTGGGATATTGCGAAAAGGTTGAATCCTTAAAGAAATCGTATTATCCCGAAATGAACCGATCTTTGCTCTGTATCGAAAAGAAATTAATAGAAGCCAAAGAGATGGCTTACCCTCGCCTTATTACCTCCACAAGCAGAAGACGCCACTGCAGCAAGTCCGCTTCTCTAGGAGAAAGCCTAGGGAGGAACATGAATATTCGCTCAGCGATTCCTCCCTCAACTCCTTTCATCGGTGTCAAATGAAAAAATGGTTTTTTTTATTCACCCTCTGTTTATACAGCTTCGCTTTTGCGTCACCTCTCCTAGAGAGAACTCTGGATCGAGTAGCTCTTTGGCAGCTGGCCTCTGCATTAGGGATTGCTGAGGAAGAAGATCCCTTAGAAGAAATCCAAAAATATTGGCCGCGGCAACCGAATCAAGAGCGATGGGAAATGAAGGAACTCTCTATCGAACAAAAACAGCTCGTCTTGAATTGGGCAACTAAGCAAGGGCTATTTTCTCCTTGGAAGCCTGCCTGTAAAAAATATGATAAAGCCTTGATCTTGGGAGCCACCACGTCTCGCATGCAAATGCGGCTAAACTACCTCAAAACTCTCTGGGAAGAGGGTGTCCGTTTTGAAGAAATCGTATGGCTCACAGGAGATCGCCCCCTCGATAAACGGGTCGATGAATTAACAGATCGGTGTAATACTGAATCGGAAGCCGCCCATATCATTTGGGAAGAAACCTCTCTTCCAGATGAAATGAGCTCCCTTCCCGTTCTGTTCGTCGCGGTCCCAATGAAAGAAGGGGGAAGGCGTCCCAATACAGAGGATACCCTTCTTGCCTTTCTGAAAACCGCCCCAGAACCTTGCAAAACATTGTTTGTCTCTGATCAACCCTTCTGCGGCTATCAATTCGCGGTCATCCATGCGACTCTGCCAAACGCCTTTTTATTTGATCTCGTAGGACAGGGAGTCGACTCTTCAAGCCATCCAGCAGCGGCAGCAATGACTCTCGATGCAATCGCCCGTTGGATCTATCAAGAAAATCTAACCCCTAAATCTGACTTATGACAATCCCCAGATCACAACCCACCTGTTCTATCCAAAGGCAACTCGAGGCATTCGAAATCTTAAGCACAATGCTAACTCAAGCGGGTTATTTCTCTCTAAAAAACATCCGATTTGATAGACAAAGAGAGGTCAGCAAACAGGCTAGAATTTTACAGAAAAAAATAGATATCGCAAGTGAAGTCTCCTTTATGGATGGTCCCCTTTTGGAAAAATATATTGAAATCTCTCAATTGATCCAAAAATTCACTCTCCCCAATAATAGTCCTAAAAAAAACCTCCGCAGCTTGTTCCTCATCAAATACCGCACGCTCAAGGTGCTCGTCTAGATTCCGTTCATCCGAGAAGTAGCCAACAAAGGAGCTCCCGCCTAGAGGAACTCCAGCCTTTGGATGAAATAGATGGGATCTACGTACCCTCCTCATCTCTGCAAAAAATGAATTTTCCCACCACGTTTCCTAAGGAACTATGACCCCGATTTTAAAACGAGAAATCGAAAATTTAGAAACTGTGATTGGAATCATCGAAAGATCTCCATTCTCATCTTTACAAACAATTTCTCCACAGTATCGAATAAATATTCTTTTCGGAAGAGCAACGCTTTTGCGTAGAATCACAATGATTGAAGTGTCTCTCAAGTTAAATATCGCTAGCGAAGATCAACGAAAGGGCCTTTTGATGGTCGAGAAAGCGAAAACGATTGTGCAACGATTCATACCGAAACAACCAGCGACCTCTCATGGCGCAGCAACCAATCCTTCCGGTGGATTCCCCCTGCATAACCCCCAACAGAGTTCCCTCTTAAAGGAATGACTCGATGACAGGGGATTACTAAGAGCAAGGGATTACTCGCCACCGCCCGACCCACTCCGCGGCTACCTTTGGGAATCCCTAACTGTTCAGCAAGAGACTTGTACGCCACCCTCGTCCCAAAGGGAACCTCTTTCGTGGCCTCCCACACTTTCCGCGCAAATGGAGTTCCCTTCATCGCAAGAGGAATCGTGAATACCTTCCTCTTACCTTGAAAATACTCACCTAACTCTCTCTCTGCAGATAGAATAGGCGCCGCGTCTTGAGCTGTAAAGGAAACTGCTTCTAGCGTATCGATAAATCCTACAAAATGGAGGAGAGTCTCATCAGAGAGAAGAAGAAGAGACCCAATAGGAGTCTCTATTTGTCTTCCGTACTTCATTTGTTGCATCGAGCGAGAAGTTTGATTGCTAAAATCGTTTTCAGAGCATCTCCAACGAGAAATGGGAGCACTCCCAGAAGGATCGCTTTTTGTAAGCCAATAAAGAAAGAGAGATAAAGAGAGCCGCAGATGTAGACGAGAAGTGTGCCGCACAAGAAAGCAAAGGCGCTTCGTCGTACACTAAAGGAGCCATTTTCGATCAAAGAACCAACGGTAAAAGCGGCGATGAGATATCCGATGTAATACCCTGCGAGAGGGCCCATCAAAGCGCTTGCGCCGGAAAAAACAGGAAGTCCCATCATCCCTTGTACGAGGAAGAGAGCGGTTGCCAATACAGCTGTCCGAGAACCCAAGAGCGCGGCGAGGAAGAAAATCGTCTGGAGCCTAAATGTAATTGGCACAGGTGTAAAGGGAAGAGGAATATTGAATTGGCCCAGCAGTGCAATCAAACAGCTTGAGACAATGACAATCGCCATCTCTTGGAAGACGGTTCGTTTTGAATCAAAAATAGCAACAAAAGACATAATCACCTTCGGTTAAGTCATCGATAAGTTTTGGATAAGCAACGATTCCCAGTCAATGCAAGGGGATGCAAAAGCAAAATCGACATGGGTTGACCATCCTGGAATCGACGAAATGAGCATCGCCCCTCTTTTGCCAAGATGGAGGAACTTCGCGTGATCTTCACTTACCATTTTCCCTTCTGAATATTTTCGGTGGATGGGAAAATCGCGGAGCAATGTTTTCACTTTCGTGGCAAAGGTCTGTGTTGTAGAAGGGGTGGATCGCCAATGACAGGAGGGGGTCGTAAAAATACGGGAAGAGAGTTTCGGATAGATCCTGTATTTATCAAGGTGATCATATAAAGTGACATAATCAGCTCCTTTTACCTGAAACCCTTCTATCAATACATCGACCCAATGAGGCCTGTGCAAGTAATCATCCTCGACTAAATAGATGATGGTTTCGGGATCAAGGGACAAGTTGGCAATGTGCTCGATCATCCGCATAAAAGAGCCTCCCTCGGTTCCTTCATTCAATCGGATGACCGATTCAGACGCGAGGTAGTGATCTTGATGACGCCCCTTCGCTTCATCTAAAAAAAAGGTAAGGTTTGCCTTCGTTCGATCGATTGTCTCTAATAAATTCTCGTAACACCGCTTATGGGAAAAGTGAGGTAGACGTTTCTTATGTTGGCTAATGGAAGAGGCGGTGCAATGGCGAGAAAAAACCTCAATTTTCCCGGGAAAAGGGAGAGAGGGAACAGCAGAGGGTTGTTTCTTTTTCCAAAATGTCAACATAAAAAAAGATCCGCTACCTGAGAGAGAATCCATCTTCCTTCCGCATGAGTGATTTGATCAATCGCTGCAGGGAAAGGAATCCACTTTCCATCTTGGATCTCTTGACTTTGTAAAACGACATCACCCTCGACAAGAGCTGCAAAATAGGCCACCCGTTTTGAGACGAGGGAACCTTTCACCGAAAATTGGTAATTCTCGACAAAGGGCTCTTCACGAAATAACCGGACCACGTCAAGATTCGTCTCCTCTTTCAGTTCTCGGATCGCCGCTTGCTGAGAAAGCTCACCTTCTTCGGCATGCCCTTTCGGAAAGCCCCAATAATGCCCTCGGTGGTGCTGGATCAAAAACACCTCCCAGCGCCCCTCTTTTTCTCGCAGTGGAATAATGCCAAAAGATTCTTCGTACTTCATGGGTGATAAGGAGCCAAGACAAGAGTGGAATTGTGTCCGCCAAAACCAAATGAATTCGAAATGGCTACTTTAACCTGACAAGGCTGCGCAACTCGAGCAACTAGATTGAAATCGGCGGCTTCTGGTTCTGGATCTTCGAGATTGATGGTGGGGTGAAGCATCCCTGTTCGGATCGCCTGGATCGTGGCCACCGCTTCCAGTCCCCCTGCAGCACCGAGCGTGTGACCAATCATCGACTTGGTCGCGTTCACCTTTAAATTTTTAACATGAGGACCAAAAACTTTCGCGAGAGCTCTGAGTTCACAAAGATCTCCCGCAAGGGTTGCCGTCGCATGTGCGTTGACGTAATTGACGTCCTCTTTGGCGACACCGGCCGAACGGAGAGCTTCTTCAATACAAGAAGAGACCCCTTCTCCATCGGGTTTTGGATCGGTTATGTGATGAGCATCACAGTTGATCGCACTTCCTAAATATTCGGCATAAATGGGGGCGCCTCTTGCGATCGCATGATCAAGCGATTCCAACAAGAGAACGCCAGCCCCCTCACCCATGACAAAGCCGTCTCTTCCGAGATCCCAAGGACGAGAGGCTTTGGTTGGATCCTCATTACGAGTAGAGAGGGCTTTAATCGCCACAAAACCGGCAAGACCTATTGGGTTGATGGCAGCTTCCGCCCCACCACAGAGCATCAGATCCGCTCTTCCTTCCCAAATCTGCTCGGCTGCTGCATGGATGCTGTAGTTGGAGGTTGCGCATGCTGTTGAGATCGAGTAGTTGGGGCCCGTAAATCCTGTGTCTATACCGAGAAGAGCCCCCCCCATATTTGTGATGATGTAAGGGACAAAAAAGGGAGTAAGGCGCCGGTACCCTTTTGTGAGAATCGTTTCGACGCCATCGTAAAAGACGGCCATCCCGCCCATTCCTGATCCGATGATGATGCCGCATCGATTTTTTTTCAAAGAGGAGAGATCTTTTAGGCCACCCATCTCGAGCGCCTTTTTCCCAGCAACCATCGTATAGCGGATGAAAGGATCGACTCTTCGAGCCTGTTTTTTGTCCATGTAGTCGCCTGGATCAAAATTCCGAATAACTCCGGCAAAACGGGTAGGGTAATCAGCGCAAGGAAATTCTTCAATGGGGACAATACCGCTTTTCCCAGATAGAAGAGCATTGTAAAAATCGTCCACATCGGAACCAAAACAGGAGACAGCTCCCATTCCCGTGACGACAATCCGCTTCTTACTCATGACCTTCCCTTATAAATAATCTTTCACTGGGGCCATCATACCAAAAAAAGGGGCTCTGATCAATTCCAAAATCATCCAGAAGATCATCCTTCCTTCAAAACTTTTCTTTCGACAAGGCGTCCCAAGCGGGAGGTGGCTAAAACACAGCTCAAAGCGATCAAAAGAGCGATCCCTCCTGCAAAAGGGGCGGTAGCGAGAACGCTACCAAACATTTGAATGAGTAAGAGCGTCAAAAGAGACCCGCTGCCCCGCCCCAGACGAGCGCAAAGACCGTCAACAACGAGCTTGCCTTGCATTTTTTCGAGAGGAGGCAAGAGGATGAACGAAATCTCTTTCGACGTGTCAAATAGAGTGTATTTCGCCGCCCGGACAAGACAAAAAAAGATGGCTCCCAAAAGAACGATCAACTCAACCTGAAAAGAGAGGCTTGGGTGACAAACGGCAAAGAAAAAAAACCCTTCCGTCACAAGAAGACAAATCGGGGTCACAAGAGAGGCTACGACCCACCGACATCGATTGAGAAGGTACGGGGTGATTACAAGAGCACTAAATGCAGTAAGTAATCCATTCCAAAATGAAAGAGTCCCCATGAAGTCACAATATTGCCTCGGATCGGGGAATTTTTTCTTTAGAAAATCGAGGAAGATCACCTCACCCAATGCATAGGCGATGTAATCGGCAATTGTCACCCAAGCGAGCAAAAGTAAATAGCGGGATTTACAGCAAATGAGAATGCTCGACCATACAGAGAGGGAGTCCTCTTTGGTTTCGGGTGCTGTGGCAGGAGGTTTTTCCAAAGAAAGTCTTTTCCAAAGAAAATGGAACAAAAGAGCTGTGCCCAAACCCAATAAGGCAAGTACCCACATCTGGAGAGAAAGAGAAAAAGCCCAAGACTTATGTGTGATGAAGTCAGCAGTGCAAAAAGAGATCAAAGGTCCAGCTAGAAGGGTCCCCACACTCCCTCCCAACATGAGAGGCGCGTAAAATCGTTTCGCCTTTTCAACAGGGATGTACTGATTGACCAGCCCCCAAAAAAGGACTGTGAGAAGAGCAATCTTCCACAACTCTGCCATCACAAAAAAGAGCATCGACGCCAAAATAGGCAAAAGGGGGTAATGCACAGCAAGCTTTGGAAGATGGGGGTATATGCCCATCACAAAGGTGAGAAAAAAGGTGAGAAAAAAGCTCAAGACAATCAAAAAAACTCTTTGAATGGGATAGCGATTCAAGAGGAAAGTGAGGATGAGAGTCATGAGAAAAGCTCCGGGCATCGTCCCGCAGAGCTCAAACCAAGGAATTGATCCGGCTCCCCCGCCCAAATCAGCCACAACGAGCGCATTGCGGCTACTGCGCAAAAGCGTGTAGCTCACGTTCAAAAAACAGACAATAGCAAACATCAAAGAAAAGAGAGAAACCTCTGGAGAAAAAAGGGGGCGAAATTTCCACTTTTCAAAAAGAGGGCGCTTCATACAAGATGGGGAGTGTATCACTCTCTGCTTAAAATTTATAGAAAAGAGTTCGAGTTTGTGAGAGACTCCCATCTAGAAAAACAGTACAGTCCATGATCATTGCCCTTTTCCCTAACGAAAAAAAAGCCCAATCTTTTCCGATGAGCATCGAGATCAAAGAGTTCTTGGAAGAGAGAGGGATCAAGGTGGTCGTTGAAGATGAAAAAGCAAAGAAAGTAGGAGCCCCTCCTCTTTCGTCTGTCCGTCCTGAAGACCTTGATTTCCTCATCGCCATGGGAGGCGATGGGACTATCCTTCGTATCACCCATAATTTCAATTACTTAAACGCACCTATTCTCGGTATCAATCTAGGACATCTCGGATTTATGGCCGACGTTCCAGCAACTGACGTGAGAGAGAGTCTTGAAGATCTCTTGAATGGGACATACACAATTGAAAATCGGCTCACTTTAGAAGCTCACTCGGGCAACCAAAGGCTCTACGCGGTCAACGATGTAGTGTTACATAGAGCCAGCAATTACAGCCTGATCGAGTTGATGCTGGAAATCGATGGAGTTTACATCAATACATTTGTGGCCGATGGCTTGATCGTGGCAACACCCAATGGATCGACTGCATATTCTCTTGCCGCAGGAGGGCCGATTTTAAGCCCCAATTTGGACGCGGTCGTCATCACACCAATCTGTCCCCATACGATCTCGAATCGACCGATCGTTCTAACGCCTGAAAAGGAGATTTCTATTCAATATTTAAGTCCCTATGACCCAATTGATGTACGAGCGGACGGCCTTTCCGCCGTACCGCTTCCCTATCAAAAAAAGATTCGGATCCATCGTTCAAAAAAACATTTTAAGCTGGTTCACCTCCAGCGGCATGAATATTTCAGCACCCTTCGCACAAAATTGGGTTGGTCTGGTAAACTGAAATGAGAACTTGAGGAATTCCATGTCTGCACCTGTTTCGCAACTACCTTCACAAATAGTTTCTGCCTCTTCGAAAAGAGGGACGGGAGGTTTTTGTGAAAGAGGAAATAGAACGCCCAGAAAACAATGGAAATTCATAACAACCCAAGAAAGACTTTTAAACCAGTTACATACGCAAAGAGTTCAACTCGGAGAAGCCTTCGTAAAACAGGTTATCGATTCAATTCCTCGCCTCTCCGGGGATAAATATGATCTCTCTTCGAATGCTTCCGAAGGGGAATGCGCTCTCTCTCCGAATGCTTCCGAAGGGGAATGTGGCCTCTCGACAGAGCAATTAGAGCGTGTACAAGAATGGCTGAATGACCCTTCCAGGGGTTCTCTATGAAAATTCCTTCTCGATCTGATTTACCTCTCGCTTCAGTCAATCAGGTCGCAAAACAAACAATCGACGATGCCCCTGCTCGACCGATCCCCAAAGACAACCAACCTCCAGGACAAGTTCGAAGCCGACTTACCGAAGAAAATGTAAGAAGGCTGGATGAACTGTTCTCTCCAGATGCTCCGAAGGGTCGATTGCCCCAAAAAAAATTTTCTGATCCGTCAGGAAGTCACAACTCGAGCAATCACTCTGTCTAGACAGGTCGTGAGCGAAATATTTCGTAAGAGGTGATCTCTCACTTCATCGATTTCCTTAACCATCTTTTCAATCGTTGGAAGGGGAAATCCAGCCTCCTTTTCTTGGGGGAAAAAAAGAGAGAAGGCACCCTCTTTACAGCGCCTTGCTTCTTGATCTCGAACCCACATCAAAATCGCAGAAAAAAGAGCTTCTCTGTTTTGATGCCTTTTCAAAGGATCTTCATCCTCAATCAGACTCGATAGTTTCTCTATCTCAAGGATGATTTTGGGGTAGATGGAAGGGTGAGAGAAAAGAGAAAAAAGTAAAATCTCGGCCTCATCAGGCAAAGCGAGAGGCTTTTCTATCTCGAGAGACAGGATCGCTGTGCGAGAGCGAATAGTGGGCAAAATTTCACTTGGCCTCTCAGTCAATAGAATAAGCGTTGTATCGAGATTTGGCTCTTCAAGAGTTTTTAAAAGGGCGTTGCTACAGGCGGGCTGCATCCGGTCGGCTTCATGGAGGACAAAGACCTTGCCAACCCCTTCAAAAGGAGTATTGTGCACCTCATCAATCAAAATCCGCAATGAGTCAATCGCATGCATGCCCGCCTTCCCTTCAGGCCGAACAGAGTAAAAGTCGGGATGAGCCCCTCTTTGAATCCGCTCCACATTTGTCTTGAGGAGATGCGCTGCTAGAACATGGACAAGATCTTCTTTTTTCTTTTGGTCTTTTCCCGTCAGTAGGAGTGCATGGGGCAATTTATTTTCCGATACCGCCTTGGAAAGATAGTCTTTGACCGCCACATGTGCCCCTAAAAACTCAAACATGCAAAGCCCCTTGAGGTCCCATTTTTCGGCGAATCACTTCTAAAGCTTCTTGATACACGATCTCTTTGGAAAGGGTCGCATCAAGAAGATAGATTCTCTTGCTCTGTTCTCTTTGCAAAGTGAGATAAGCTTCGCGGATAGTTTCATGAAAAGAAAGGGTCTCGCCTTCAATCCGATCGGGTTTACGATTTTTTTTGACTCGCTGGATCCCTTGAAAGGGGTCAATATCGAGATAGAAGGTGAGATCTGGAATGAGTCCTTCCGAAAAAAAATGGCAAGCAGCAGCTACCTTTTCTTTCCCCAAATTACGAGCTATGCCTTGGTAAGCAATAGAAGAGTCGTTGAATCGATCGCAAAGAACAATATAGCCCAAAGTAAGAGCGGGGAAAATAACCTCTCTTACATGTTGCGCTCGAGAGGCTAAAAATAGAGCAAGCTCTGCGAACGGACTCATTTTCTCCTTTCGTTCTTGCAAAAGGAGATGACGCACCTCTTCCCCTAGCTCGGTCCCTCCTGGCTCTCTTGTCTTCAAGATCCGGTATCCAGAAGAGGTCAGGGAATGGACAAGCGACTCAATCAGAGTCGTTTTACCGGCCCCCTCCCCTCCCTCAAACGTGATGAACAGGCCCTTCACTGATGTCTCCTTCGACAGCGGAAGCTTCAATTTTCTGGGCACCGACAACAAAGTCTGCCTCTTCTTTGAGATTGACGAGACGGACTCCTTGGGTGGATCTACCAAGGATGCGAAGGTCGCTCATCGGGATGCGAACCGCCTGTCCCATCTGCGACATCAGAAGAACACTATCCGTATCGGTCACGCTGAGAGCCGCCACCACCATCCCATTTCTTTCAGAAGTGATGATCGAACGGACGCCTACCCCACCTCGATTGGTCTGTCTAAAATCTCCCACCGAAGATCGCTTCCCATATCCATTTTCACAGACAACGAGAATCGTCTGTTCAGGAGTGACCACTTCGCAACTGACCACAAAGTCTTTTTCTTCTTTGAGGAGAATCCCACGGACTCCACGGGCCACTCGACCCACTTCGCGCACCAGCGACTCGTCAAAGCGAACGGCCATTCCACTTCTCGTAAAGAGCATCACCTGTTCGTTTTCGTGCGTAATGCGTGCGGCGATGAGTTCATCGCCTTCATCAATATTGAGAGTGAAGACGCCCCCTCGACGAGGATTGCTGTAGGCCGAAAGTTCGGTCTTTTTGACCACCCCTTTGAGAGTAGCCAAAAGGATGCTCGCTTTCTCGTCAAAGTTACGGACTTTAAGGATCGCCGCCACTTTTTCATTTTCTTTTAAGTCTTCCAACAAGTTGATGATCGGACGCCCTTTAGTCCGCCTTCCCCCTTCAGGGATCTGCCATACTTTTGTCCAGTAGCAACGACCAAGAGAGGTGAAGATCAAGAGGTAGTCGTGTGTCGAGGCGACGTAGACATTCTTCAAGATATCGGCCTCTTTTTTCATCTCCATGCCGATCACACCCGCACCACCCCGTTTTTGTTCACGGAAGGTATCGATAGGCATTCTCTTGATGTAATCATCACTCGAAATGGTGATCACTACTTGCTCATCGGCGATGAGATCTTCCATTTGGAATTCCCCTTCAGCCGCCACAATCTTCGTTTTTCTTTCGCTCTTGTGGTTTTTGCGCAATTCCTCGAGCTCTTCTCTGATGATCCCCCGGACCATTTCTTCAGAGGCTAAAATCGCTTTATAATGGGCAATCTTCTCGAGCAAGTCTTTGTATTCTGCATCAATCTTCTCCGCTTCTAGTCCTGTGAGTTGATAGAGACGCAAATCGAGAACCGCGTTTGCCTGCTTTTCTGACAAAGAGAAACGTCCCATCAATTCAACTCGAGCTCCATCCCTATTTGTCGAGGCGCGGATCACCCGGACCACCTCATCGAGATAAGCAAGCGCTTTCAAATACCCTTCAAGAATATGGGCCCGCGCTTCCGCTTTATTCAGCTCGTAGCGTGTCCTTCTCCGAATCACTTCGATCCGATGATCGATCCAAGCACTCATGAAATGCTTGATGTTCATCGTCCGAGGAAGCCCTTTATCAAGAGCTAACATATTGCATCCGAACGTCACCTGAAGATCGGTATTCTTGTAGAGCTGATTGAATGTCACATCCGGAATCTCTCCCCGTTTGAGTTCGAGAACAATCCGAAGGCCATCTTTATCCGATTCGTCGCGGATATCGGAAACCCCTGTGATCACTTTGTCGTTGATCAGTTCAGCGATTCTCTCAATCAATCTCGATTTATTGACGTTGTAAGGAACCTCATCGACAACAATCTGCTGCCGACCATTCGCCAGATCCTCGACGCGAAGCGCCGCCCGCAGCATGATTTTTCCGCGCCCTGTGTGGTAAGCCTCCTTAATCCCCCGATAACCGCAGATAATGCCCCCTGTGGGGAAATCGGGTCCCGGCATCACCTTCATGATCTCATCAATCGACACAGTCCGATCTTCCAACACGAGAAGGGTGGCACTGATCAATTCGAGAAGATTGTGAGGAGGAATATTGGTCGCCATTCCAACCGCAATCCCCGAAGAGCCGTTGCAGAGAAGATTGGGGAATTTCGCAGGGAACACAACCGGTTCCGTTTTCGTCTCGTCATAGTTGGGGACCACATCGACTGTCTCTTTGTCGAGATCTTCCATCAAAGCCATCGCAGAAGAGGTGAGACGCGCTTCTGTATAACGCATCGCGGCGGGAGGATCGCCATCAATCGAACCAAAGTTTCCCTGCCCGTTGATGAGCGTATAGCGCATCACCCAATCTTGAGCTAAACGGACCAGCGTCGGATAAATGACCGTCTCTCCATGAGGGTGAAAGTCGCCAGATGTATCCCCGGAGATCTTCGCGCATTTACGGTGTTTTGCCCCCGGAGTCAAGTTGAGCTGACGCATCGCGTACAAAATACGCCGCTGCGACGGTTTCAACCCATCGCGCACGTCGGGAAGGGCTCTAGAAATAATGACCGACATCGAATAGCGGAGATAACTCTCCTTCACTTCCTCTTCTACATTGCGAGGGACTATGATTTCATCTTTCGTATAGGACATGCGATTCCTTTAAACATCTAAATTTTTGACTGAGAGAGCGTGCTGTTCAATGAAGAGGCGGCGAGGTTCTACCTCTTCTCCCATCAACATCGAGAACATCCGATCGGCAGCGATCGCATCGGGCAAAGTCACTTTCACAAGAGTTCTTACGGCCGGGTTCATAGTCGTTTCCCAAAGTTGGTCGGCGTTCATCTCACCAAGACCTTTATAGCGCTGCACTTCGACCCCTTTTCGACCATTGACTCGAACCGCGTCAATCACCTCGCGGAGCGTATAAAGAGGCGTTGTTTTGTTTCCGTCCTCCAACAGATCAAAGAGGAGAGGACTTGCGACTAAATATTGTTCTAAACGGAGATGGAACGAAGAGAGTCTTTCAATTAACGCCTCGAGTTTCTGAGGATCGTACAATTCGACAAAGACGAGCGGTTTTAAAACAAAGTCGCGCATCTCGGCAGTGATCTCTTCCGGAGGAATCGACGCGAGAGTCTCCTCATGCACCGTTTTCTGATGCCCTTCGTTTTCTTTTCGCAGAACAGCAAGTTCATCTTCCGAATAGAGATACTGAAATCTATTTGCGAGCACCACCTGGTAGCGAGGGTATCTGTCTTCTTTTTTCTCCGCTAAAAATTCACGGAACGGAACCCCTTTCCTCTCGACCGATTGGATGAATACTTCGACCTCTAAAATGAGGTGAAAAAGCTTTTCCATCTCCTCTTTTCCAAGAGACGCTTCAGCGCCGGAAGGACGGAGGAGAATATCACTCATCCCGAGCCCCAAGAGATACTCATCCATTTCCCGTTCTGAATGGATATACTGACTCACCTTTTTGCGCGTCACTCTGAAGAGAGGAGGTCTTGCAATGTAAATGTAGTTATTCTCAATCAAGGCTGGCATATGGCGATAGAAAAACGTGAGAAGAAGAGTGCGGATGTGAGATCCATCCACATCGGCATCTGTCATGATGATGATCTTGTGGTAGCGAAGCTTTGCTAAGTTAAACATCTCCGCTCCGACCCCGCAACCGAGAGCCGAGACCATCGCCCCTACCTCGTTATTTTGCAAGATCTTCTGCAACCGCGCCTTTTCTACGTTCAAGATCTTCCCCCGGATCGGCAAAATCGCTTGGAATCTTCGATCACGTCCCATTTTGGCAGAGCCACCCGCAGAATCCCCTTCCACAATGTAGATCTCACACAGGGCAGGATCCCTCTCTTGACAATCGGCGAGCTTCCCTGGCAAACGAGCCCCATCGAGGGCCGTCTTCCGGAGAGTGAGCTCGCGGGCCTTTTTTGCGGCCTCTCTCGCCTGCGCCGCGATGATCGCCTTCTCTCCGATTAATTTTGCAATTGAAGGATTCTCATCTAAATAAGTCGTAAGCGCTTCACCAACAATGGTTTGCACAACGCCTGCAACCTCATTATTGCCTAGTTTTTGCTTCGTCTGCCCTTCGAATTGCGGATTGGCTACCTTGACCGAGATCACCGCCGCGAGACCCTCTCGCATATCCTCTCCCGTGATCGAGATCTTATCGCTTTTTACAAGCGAGTGAGATTTCATGTACGTATTGAGGACTCGAGTAAGTGCAGTCGAGAACCCGGTGAGGTGAGTCCCCCCCTGACGAGTTGCGATATTATTGACATAAGTATAGATCGTCTCGGTGTAGGTGTCATTCCACTGCATCGCCACTTCAAATTCGATCGGCCCATTTTCCGTTTCTTTGGCAGCGTGGATGTAGATCGGTTTAGAGAAAAGAGGGATTTTTCCCTCATTCAAATAGGAGACAAAAGAAGAGAGGCCCCCTTGGTAGTTAAAACGGACCGCCTCTTTTTCTAGCGACCGTTCATCTTGGAAAACAATTGTGATCCCCTTATTGAGGAATGCCAGCTCACGCAGACGTTTGAGGAGTACATCATAATCGAAACTCACCACCGAGAAAATCGTCTCATCAGGCCAGAAGGAGACCTTCGTTCCCCTCTTTTTTGTCTCGCCAACCTCTTTTAACGGGATGACAGGCTTGCCCCGTTCAAAGGTCATCTCATAGATCTTGCCCTGTTTATAGACAGTAGCCACCAATTTTTTTGAAAGAGCATTGACGCAAGAGACGCCTACCCCGTGCAATCCGCCCGAGACCTTATAGGTATTCTTATCGAACTTACCGCCTGCGTGGAGAATCGTCATGACCACCTCAAGGGCCGTCACATCGCGCCCCTGCTTCGCCGATTCCTTGTCGTGTTTTTCAATAGGAATCCCTCGTCCATCGTCTTCGATGGTCGCGCTTCCGTCGGCGTGAAGAGTGACCGTGATTAGAGAGCAATAGCCAGCCATTGCCTCGTCGATGCTGTTATCGACCACCTCATAGACAAGCTGGTGGAGACCATTGGCATGCGTATCGCCAATGTACATTCCAGGACGCTCTCGAACAGCCTGAAGGCCTTCTAAAATGGTGATCGAACTGGCGTCATATTTTTTTTCTTCCGTCATCGTTGTCATGCCTTTTCCTTATCCAATCACCCCACGCGAAAGACGAGCTCTTGCACGGCGAATTTCTTCTGTATTTCCTGCAAGAGACGACCTTTTTCTCGTTGAGCGAGCAAAGCATACAGTGTCGCACTTTTTACCTTGATGGTCAATACCCGATTTTTCCAAGAAACGATCTGAGTCAAGGTCCCCATTTTTTCCCCCAACAGATCCATCCAGAGACGCCAAAGGGCCTCTCGTTCATCGGTCCCTTTTGGGGCCAAGCCTCCCAGGATCTCCGGTAAAAGCTCAGAAATTTTTTTACCGGTTACACCAGTCCCATCAAAATATCTTTTTGTTCTTTCCATGTGCAAAAATATAACTGAAACGGCAAAATAGTGGGCAAAAATCGATGACAACAACTTCTCTACGATTTCCCTACGACATAGCGAGCTGCGTAATCCTCTTTGCCGATCCTGAATCGCAACGCTCTCTTGCTCAAGTAAATACAGTTTTTAGACAAGCTTTATGGGGCCGTTTTTTTGACATCCGAAGAGAGGGGGGGAGCTTCCCTGTCCATCCAACTGCAAGAAGTTCTCTTGATCCTGATCTAAGCGAAGGTATTGGTTTTGCTCTGCGAGAAGTTTCTGTTGCCAAAGATGTTTTTTGCCTCCACACGATCTCTGCAGGAAAGTTTCTTCTCAATTCTCTATCGTTTTCCCCCTTTTTAACCCAAAAATCTTCTCTCACTCAGTGCGCTCCCCCTCTCCCCAAAATCTCTACTCATGACACCTGCGTCACCGCTTCGGGTCTTCTCATCTGTGTGGGGCCTGAGGATTCTCTGCAAGGATGGGAAAACAACACTCGCGTTTTCGAGCAAACAAGCCCACAGGGTCCCATCTCCGCCATTTGTCTTTCTTCAGATAGCCAGGTTTTGGTGTGCGCATCCGTCGATCAGACCATTCGATTTTTGAATCTATCTTCTCAAACTTGGGAGGAAGCGATGATCCGGGTGAGGCCCGGAGAAGTCCCTACTCATCTCTTTACACAAGGAGACTGGCTCATCGGAACACCGCGCTATGATTCCCCCTTTTTTTGTATTTGGAACAAGAACGATCCCACCCGCTACCTTCGCTACGGCATTTCCCTCAAAAAGACCCTACCACCAAAGAGGCTTCCCCACACGTCGAAGATTGCAATCCCTTACTCTGATGGAAAAATCGCTATTTGGGATCTAGAGACAAACTCTATTTCCACTACTTTTGTCGCCCTTTCTAAAGAAGATACCATCTGCCGTCTTCATGGAATTGACCAAGAAAACCTTCTCTGCCACTCGAGAAATGGCCATTTGGAAAAATGGAAAATCAACGATAACGAACCTCATCGCGATCACTGTTTTCCCAAATGTTCGGTTTTTACCACAGCTTTCCACGAGACTCTCCTCCTTACAGCTCACGCAAGTCAAATCCATATTTGGGATTTAATGACGAACGGGCTTCTCCAGTCTCTTGACACGTGGCACCCCATAAAAGGAATCGCTTTAGGAGATAAAGGGCGAAAAGTAGTGGCTGTATCTTGCAACAACTGGTTCATGTGGGATCTCACGTCTTTATCCAGGAGGGTAAGACCCTGTCTCCGAGCAAGCACTATTGCCTCTTACAAACGTTTTCTTCCTCCTCCAGAGCAAGCAATCTTTTCTTCTACCCCTGCGCAATCTGTTACCTACACATTCGAGTTGTTTTTAAAAGAATGGGGAGAGAGTCTCCAAGCAGCCCGCTCATCTCTTACCCCCCTCCAACCCCTTATTGACGAGTTTCTGCAGACAAGCAAAAAAAAAGATCTTTTTCGGCATCAAATGAGACTCCTACGCCATGAGCTTGAGAAAAACATCCCCCCTCCAGAAGAAAGTCTTGGATATCTCATTTGTAAAGGGGACCCTGAGACCCAGCAGCTTCTTCTCCAAGGAATGAGAAAAAAATCTCTCCAAAAAACGGCTTACTGATCCTCTATTTTCTCCAATGAGTCCGACCCAAAATTTATACCGCCCATCTAAATATCTTTTCGTTCTTTCCTTGTACAAAAATATAACCGAAACGGCAAAATAGTAGGCATGATTAGTTCCTCGCCGACAAACAAAGTATATCACCTTCCTCATGACGTACTCGCCCATATCCACTCATTTGCCGATGAAAATACCCGGCAAACTCTAACAAGAGTGAACAAAAAGTGCCACCTGGCTGCGTGGGAATATTTTCTCTCTTGCCGAGAAAACGAAGTCGAGGGCAATGATCCCCCGATCCATCCTTGTTTTTCCCGCCTCCATATCGTACCCCGTCTCCTAACACAAACCTTGCCACCCAGATGCAATTCCAAGTCACGGGCAGAAATAGATGTAAAGATCCTCCTTGATGGGAGTCTCGTGATCCAGAGAGAAAATAAGGTCATTCGTTTCGATCCCAAAAGAGAAGTCACGATCAAAGAGTCGGACCTTTCCAAAAACCCTGTCTTCCTTGCCGATGGAACAGAAATCTACACAGAGGGGGGGGCTCAGGATACCCTCGTAGGATCGAAGAACGGAGAGGAATTGTTTAAAGTGCCAACGCCTTGTCTCTCCGATGGACAAACGCTTTCTATCTCTCGGCTGATGATAAGCGACGATTCTCAGTTTATAATAGCCTGTAATCAAAAGAACACTATCGCCATTTTTGATATCAAAAATCGCACCTGGAGAGAAAACCCCTCTTTCGTTTCTCTAAGATCAGCACCAACATTTCTCCATAAAAACTGGATTATTCAGATCACTGAGAATAACTTGCCCAGCATCCATGCATGCGATTGGGAATCCCCAAACGATTCATTTTCAATAAATATTCCTGAATATAAAGATTGGAACTTTGGAATCGACGCAACTCCTATTTGTAATACCCCCTTCATTGCAACTGTATCTCGCTCCCATTCTAAAAAAAATCATCCTATCGTGGACATTTGGGATCTTGCAAAACGGGCGTTCGCTTTCCATATATCTAGCCCATGGCAAGTTCGCAACTCCAATCTTCGTCTTTCGAGCCCTGAAAAAAATATCATTGTGTTACAAGAGGAAAACATTGGTTTTAAAAGATGGAAAATAGAAGAGGGTAAAGAGCCTCTTCTATTGAGTCAAACATTAGGCACTCTCCATCAGTACGGGGGGCCACAAGAATTGCCTCTCGCTGCCTCGTATAATAAAACGATCAAAAGCCTTATCGATTTTAATGCCCCTTTTAACCTAAGAATTCTCGCTCCCACTCACGACAATGGAAATGCGAAGATACTCACCTGTTGTGAGAGAGAGAAAATTGTAATCCTCTTTTCCAATGGCCAGATAGCGATTCAACCTCTTGGCTGTTTAGTCCCAAGAACGCAAGCACTCCTTCGGGCACGAGGCAAATATCCGGATGGCGAGCGACAAAGATTACATCTTTCTTCCGCCGTACAAGCTCAGCTTGATAGGGATGATTTGTCCTACATCGAGCAGATTTTTTCCAAAGAAGAGAAAGAGGTGCTACAAATAGCGGATGCGTTGGCGCGTCCTTCTGCCACTGCCAAGATCATAGAAGAATTGAAAAAATGGCGAGAACTATTAGCCGAATTAGCCCGTCTCCCCACCGCTCTTTAATCTCGACTCTGTACATTTTTTACCAGTTTTCTCAGAAAAACAATGTGCTCACTGCCCAAGCGATCAAAAAATAGATCGTCATAGAGAGGAAGTCATTGAATGCCGTTACAATCGGACCTGCTGAAATCGCAGGATCAACCCCGATGCGGGCAAAGAAAAGAGGAGAGAACACACCCAGAAAGGTTCCGGCAAAGCATCCCCCAATCAAACCAAATCCGACAATCGCAGATACGCCGACAGGCGTTGTTGAGGCCATCGCCCCCCCACTCATCAGATCAAGGAGAAAGATAATGAGGCCGCTCGCGATCCCGAAAATGAGACCTGTGAAGAGACCTCCAAATAATTCTTTAAAAATCGTCTCGCGGCGACTCCCAGCTGAGAGACCGCCCATCGCCATGGTTCGGATGAGAACAGTACTGCACTGCAATCCAATATTGCCCGACATGCCCGTGATGAGAGGAACAAAAAAGAGGGCAAAAGTAAGCAATCCCCCCTCGTGCTTCTGAAATGACGACATGACCCCTACATTGACAATCCCTGCAATCAACGTAACCAAGAGCCAAGGAGCTCGGGCCAAAAATCTCCGTAAGATGGAGTCGTGCGAGGTGAATTTTTCATTGGTACCAGCCATCCGAGCGATCGTCTCGTCGGCCATATCTTCCATCGCCTCGACCACGTCCTCATGAGCCACAACTCCGATCAGATAATTATCCATATCCACAACGGGGAGAGACGAAATCTTGTACCGCTCAACCAAGTCTATCACCTCTTCTCGAGTCGCGTCAGCTGTCACCTTGTGAAGAACAGGACGCATTACCTGGCGCAACGGCGTCGTATCTGGATTGATCATCATATTGCGCGCCGGTACATAGCCTTGGAGCTCGCCTGAATGATTGAGAATGAAAATCCCTTTCGTGAAGTCGATCCGCGGATTATCTCGGATGTAGGCAGCCGCCTCACCGATCGTCATATCCATGGTGAAGGCGAAAAATTCAGAAGTCATCAAACGGCCGGCGCTCTTCCGGTCATGTTTCTTCAGCTCTCGGATGCGACTCGCCTTTTTCGGATCTATCAACTCCATGAGACGACGAAAGCGCCGTTCAGGCATGTCTTCAACAAGCCACACTGCTTCGTCGGTGGGGACTCGTTCAAACACTTTCTTGAGTTCTACGTCGTCAAGTTCGCGAAAGAGAGCTGTTCTCGTATCGCTATCGGTGTTGACGAGGAATTTGATCTTTGCGTCCCGGTTGGGGAGGTTTTCGTAGAGAACCGGACGGACATTGGGGGGGAGGTGGGAGGCTGCATAGGCCAGGTCGATGGGCGAGTGTTCACAAGCGATCTTAACAATGTCGTGTAAACGAATTTTTGAGGTCGGTTTATGGAAAGCGTTTTCGAGCTTTTCCTTTAACAGATCGTCGATTTGACCCGTCTTGGAATCCAACAGGGGGGAATCTGAACGAACCTCTATTTCCTCTGCTCCATGAATCTCCATGACCCCCCTATATTTTCATCTAAATCATACATCAATACAGGTTAAGATGGAAATAAATTCCTCGAAGCGATAAACTGCTCTGATTATGCACGATCCAGAAAAAATTCGAAACATCGCGATCATCGCTCACATCGACCACGGGAAGACAACCCTTCTCGACAGCCTTTTGAAGCAATCAAAAATTTTTAGAGATAATGAAAAGATCCCCGAACGGGTGATGGATAGCTACGACCAGGAGAAGGAGCGAGGGATCACCATCTTCGCCAAGCACACCTGCGTTTATTATGGCGATTACAAGATCAACATCATCGACACCCCCGGCCATGCCGATTTTTCTGGCGAAGTGGAACGCGTTCTCGGGATGGTCAATTCGGTTCTCCTCCTCATTGACGCCCAAGAAGGGCCGATGCCCCAAACCCGCTTTGTGCTATCTGCGGCTCTCAAGATGGGACTGAGACCCATCGTTGTACTCAACAAAATCGACCGTCCTCACGCAGCACCCGACCGGGTCCTGAACGAAGCGTTTGACCTGTTCCTTGAACTTGGCGCCAATGACGAACAACTCGACTTCTCCTATATTTACGCATCCGGATTCAACGGATTTGCGATCGCCAAACTCGGCGACGAGCCCAAGAACCTCGATCCCCTCTTCGAGCTCATCATCAAAGCAGCCCCGCCACCTCCCGGAAACCTCACCCTCCCCTTCCTTGCCCAAGCAGCCACTATCTCCTACGACGACTACGTCGGGAGACAAGCGTGCGGAAGAATCCTTGAAGGGAAAATCGCCAAAGGAGACACCGTTGTTCGGATAGACCGGAACGGGAATCACAGCAACCACAAGATCATCAAAATCGAAGGACACCTTGGCCTCAAAAAAGTTGAGATCAATGAAGCGGGCGCAGGCGATATCGTGACCCTCTCCGGGATTCCCGAAGTGGAGATTGGAGACACCCTCTCTGATCCAAGCAACATCGTTCAACTCCCGCCAATTACCCTCGCAGAGCCCACTGTTTCTGTTGAATTCCTCATCAACACCAGCCCCTTTGTCGGCAAAGACGGCAAACACGTCACCATGAACAAACTCCGCGAACGGCTCATGAAAGAAAAGAGAGCCAACATCTCCCTTAAGATCGAAGAGATCGCAGGAAGAGACGACGCGATCCGCGTCTGCGGCAGGGGCGAACTCCACCTCGCCGTTCTCATCGAGGCGATGCGACGCGAGAACTTTGAGATGGCCATATCGAAGCCCAAAGTCATCACAAAAGAGATAGGCGGCATCATCCAGGAACCGATCGAGCGTGTCCACGTCGAAGTTCCTGAAGAATTCTCAGGAACCATCATCGAGGACCTCTCGAAGCGCAAAGGAGAAATGCAGTCCCTCTCCACCTCCGAGCACGGCCTTACAACGATGCAATTTCTGGTCCCGACCCGAGGACTGATGGGATACCGGAACGAATTTCTCACCCGGACCTCAGGTCTTGGCGTGCTCACCTCCATCTTCGACTGCTTTGCCCCTTGGAAGGGAGATATTGTCGGACGGACCCGTGGCGTTCTTATCTCGAATAGCCCCGGTAAAGCAACCGGATACGGCCTCTTCGCCCTCCAAGAGCGAGGCTCCCTGTTCGTCACTGCAGGCGACGAAGTGTACGAAGGGATGGTGGTTGGAGAACATAGCCGCGATAACGATCTGATCGTCAACCCGACGAGAGCTAAGCAGCTCACCAACGTGCGGGCTGCAGGAAGCGATGAAAACATCATCTTAACACCACCGCGCAGGTTCACTCTCGAGCAAGCGATCGACTACATCGCTGACGATGAACTGGTCGAAGTGACCCCGAACTTCATCCGCTTGCGGAAGGTGTACCTCAACGAAAACGACCGAAAACGGCACGGAAGATAATCCATTCCTTTGCAAGTGACAACTTTGCGTCGGTTCACCCAGATGCACTTTCAGCAATTCACGCAGCAAACGTAGGCCATTCGAGGGCCTACGGATCTAACCTTGGACTACTGCCCAAGCAAAAGAGCTCTTCAAAGAGCGATTTGGGCCATCTGCAGAAACATTTTTTCGGCTTCAACGGAACAGGGCCCAACGTATGCATCCTCAAACAGATCGTGCGCCCCTATCAAGCTGTGATTTGTCCCGTCTCAGCCCACATCGCAACCGATGAATGCGAAGCCCATCAAGGAAATTCTCGAAGCGCTGCAGAGAAAAAACTTCTTTTGGATTTGGGATCACGAGAAAGCCGTCGCCCGCCGGATGACCTGCTGGGATACACAGCCTTCCTTCATCGAAGGCTTCATCCACGAACTCAAAACAGCTCTTTCCTTATACGAAAACACAGAAATGGGTGTTAATTCAAAGCTTATATA
The DNA here is from genome assembly GCA_027451585.1 of Chlamydiota bacterium. Taxonomy (GTDB): domain Bacteria; phylum Chlamydiota; class Chlamydiia; order Chlamydiales; family SM23-39; genus DAIDHZ01. Next base: position 3,478 of record DAIDIZ010000006.1, on the reverse strand, counting down.
CTCGTTCCACTCCAAAGATGCTTAAGCAAACCGATTTAAAGCTATCAAATTTTCAATAAAAAATTGGGGTCAATATTGAATTAATATTAACCCCGATTTTTTATTGGAAATTTGATGCTTTAAATTCGGTTTTCTTGAGGTATCTTTGGAGTGGAACGAGTATTATTTATAGGGGTTGTTTTTTTTCTCAAAAGAGCAGAGAATCTCCCTTCCTACAAAAGAGAATTTCATGGAAGTGGCAGCAAAAAACAATTCTCTGAAAACAGTCGCCTGGTATATCCTCTCCCTTCTCATCTTTGCCTTTCCTCTCGAACATAAATACGACAAACTCTTTCGCCATTTTTCTCTCAAGATCATCCCTAACGGGATCTCTCTTCCTGAAGGTTTTGAAAAGAAGATCTACTTTTACGCCTCTGATATCGGTGCTTTACTCCTCATTTGCCTAGCCGTCTTTGCATTTAAAATCCCTTGGAAACGACTCTTCTTGCAAAAAGGGACGCTTTTCCTCTCCGTCATCTTCCTTAGCGCTCTTTTCTCAGCTCTGCTCTCGCCGCTCGCCCACTATCCGGTGATTTATACTCGCCTTGTTCAACTCCTCACTCCGATTTTCCTCTTCTCTTTTCTCACTACGATTCCTCTTTCTGAACAACAACTGCGCACCCTCATGTCTCTGTTCATTCTCTCAGCCCTTCTTCAGTCTTTCTTTGCCCTGATCCAGTACTTCACGCAAGAGCCGCTGGGCCTTCGGATTTTTGCCGAATCACGAGATACTCCCGCTGCCTTTTCCATGCCTCTTGGAAGGCGCTGGCTCTTCGATCGCCTTTTCCATTATGTGGGTCCTACCGAAACAATCAAAAGGGCCTCAGGGACGCTTCTCCACAGCAACGTTCTAGGCGGCCTCTTAAGTCTTTCGATCCTCGCCTCCTACTCATTCCTCTCTCAAGCCAAAGAAAAGAGCAGACAGATCTGCTTGAGTCTTCTTCTTTTCATCCAAGTATTTGCCTTAAGCCTCACCTACTCAAGATCGGCGATTTTTGGCCTTTTTGTGGGAACCGCCGTCTATTTCGGTTGGGCAGCCTTTCACCGAAGGCTGCGTGAAACACGTCTTGTCGCAATCGCCTTTCTCCTGTCTCTTTCTTGCACCACCCTCCTCCTTTTCGAGCAATATCAATACCGAGGGGGGCTCATCAACTACAACAAACTGGTTCAAGAATCGGATCAAATCCGTCTCAACGCCCACAAAACGGCTGTCCAAATGATCGAAGATCATCCTCTCTTAGGCGTTGGTTATGAACAATTTGCAACCCAATCCTCGTCCTACGTACAGCCAGGAGGAGAAACGCCTCTTGCCCATAACATCTACCTTTTCTTGGGTGCCGAAATGGGGATCGTAGGTCTATGTGCCTTTCTCGCATTTATCGGGATGATTTTGCTGCAAACGATCCGCGCTCCTTTCTCTTTTGAAATCGCCTCTCTTTTAGGGATCTTGACGATGTTTCTTTTCATCGGCTGCTGCGATTTCTATCCAGTTCACCTGCAAGAAGGGAAGCTGATGTTTTTCATCACTGCAGCCCTTCTTTACAAAATGGGAAGCAGAAAAGAACTATGTCCAATTTAGAAACAAAAGATAGCTGGAAAATGTTCGATACCATCGCCTCCACTTACGATCGGATCAATCGAGTCCTCTCAATGGGCATGGACCACGGGTGGAGACGAAAAGTCGCCGAAAATACCCCTGCCAAAAAAAATCTCCGCATTCTCGATCTTGCAACCGGCACAGCAGATCAGCTGATCGCTCTATTTGAACATGGTCTTTCCATCCAAACAGCAGTTGGAATTGATTTGTCTCAAGAAATGCTTGAAGTGGGAAAACAAAAGATCCTCCAAAAGCCTTACCGAGAAAAGATCTCTTTTATCTCAGCCGATGCACAAAAACTCCCCTTTGCAAACAACAATTTTGACATCGCCACCTTCTCTTTTGGCATTCGCAATGTCCCAGCCCCTCTCCAAGCGCTCCAAGAAATCCACCGGGTTCTCAAACCTCATGGAAAATGTCTCATCCTCGAATTTTCTCTCCCTCCTTATCCGATTCGACGCCCTTATCTTTTTTACCTGCGCCACATCCTACCCCGCATAGGAGGGCTCCTCTCCAAGTCAAAAAGTGCCTACACCTACTTGAATGAAACCATCGAATCGTTCCCTCATGGCGAAGCATTCACTGATCTCATGAAACAGGCGTCGTTTGAAAAAATCGGAATCATCCCACTCGCTCTCGGTGCCGTTTCTCTCTACACAGGGACGAAAAAATGAAACTGTTTTGGGAAGATCGATATGGAAGACCCCCTCCCAAACACAGTACATTCTCATGCCTTCCTTTCTTTCCTGACGGTCCCTCTCTATCACTGCAAGAGGCTGCGCGTATCTCCGATCTCCCTCCTCCCACCGTCCCCATCCGGGTAAATAAAAGGACGTTGCTCCCCGATCGAAACCTTTGGTGTAAGAGAGTTGAGCAAACAACAGAGGCTATCAACCGTGGGAAATTCCAAAAAGCGGTTCTCGCTCGCGCTTGCATCTTCGAATGCGAAACTCCTCCTGAGCCCTTCGCCATTCTCGCGAAATTAAAAGAGACCAACTGCAACGCCACCCTCTTTTGCATCGCAAATGATGAGATGGCCTTCCTAGGAGCCACCCCCGAAATTCTCTTTTCTCGAAAGGGGAGAGAAGTGAGCGTCGATGCCATGGCAGGGACGGCACCGCTTCATCTCGTCGAAGAAGAGTTTTTGGCAGATCCCAAACCCAACCGAGAAATTCTCCCAGTCCAAACCTTTTTAACAAAGAGACTATCCCCCTTTTGTTCTCTCACTTTTTCCCCTATCACAGTGAGAAAAACCAAGAATCTCCAACATCTCTACTCGGAAGGAAAAGGGATCCTCGAGAAAGATGCCTCTGATGAACAAATTCTGTATCATCTTCACCCGACCCCTGCTCTCTGCGGAATTCCTCAAGAGAGCGCCTTTGAGTGGATCCGCGAGCAAGAACCATTTCCTCGCGATCTCTACGGCGGCATCATCGGCTGGAAAACCCCCGAAGAATCGATGTGGGCTGTGTCGATCCGGAGCTGTCTCATCCGAAAAAATATCGTCACTCTCTACACCGGAGCGGGTATTGTCGAAGGATCCGATCCAATACAAGAATGGGAAGAACTCAATACAAAAATGAACCTTTATCGAGAGATCTTTATATGAAAACTCGGCCTTGTATAATTTTTAGCGAGCGGATCCAGAGGAAGCGCTCGGCAAATTGTTTGTTTTTTCGCGAAATGCATAGCCAAGGTATCTTTGGAGTGGAACGAGTATATACTCGTTCCACTCCAAAATGGCCCAAGCAAGCCGATTTAAAGCTATCAAATTTCCAATAAAAAATTGGGGTCAATATTGAATTAATATTAACCCCAATTTTTTATTGAAAATTTGATGCT
>DAIDIZ010000005.1 GCA_027451585.1 Chlamydiota bacterium | reverse complement strand
CTGGTCATATTTTTGGGCTTTTTTCTCCCCCACCCACTCATGATGTTCATGACAATCCGTCAATTGAAAAGAGTCTCTTCATGAAGATTTGGTTTTCGTATCTATTTTCCTCTCTTACCAGGACCTTTTCTTTTCTCCTGTTCTCCCTTTTTTCTCTCTATACGATCGTCGACCTGTCTATCTATGGAGCGAGATTTTTGAACAAAAGCGAGATTTCGTGGCAGGAGATCTTTCTCTATTATTTCCACCATTTTGCAACTCACCTCGAATTTTTTTTCCCTCTCACGTTTCTCCTTGCAGCCCTAAAAATACTCCTCGAGCTCAATACACATCATGAATTGGTGGCGCTCCAAATGGGAGGTCTTTCAAAGAGGAAGATCGTTGCCCCCTTTTTTTTATTCGCCTTCCTTCTTTCTATTCTTTGCTATGCCAATTACGAGTGGGTTCATCCTTCTTCTCAAAACAAAATTGATTCATTTCGCAATCTTCATGTGAAAAGAAAACCAAAATTAAGAGGAAAATCACTCTACACAGCAGCGCTGCAAGACCAAACAGAACTCATCTATAAGCGATTCGATGCCTCACAAGAAAAATTATTCGATGTATTTTGGGTGAAAGAAAAGGGCGAGATTTGGCATATGCAATCGCTCAAAATCGATCTTTCAAAACCAGCAACGGTTCAAGGATACTTTGTCGATCATTTTCAAAAAAATCACGAACACCAACTAAAAAAAACAGAAAGTTTTCTCTCTCGTCCTTTCCCAGAAATTGTCTTTGCTGATGAAGTTCTCCTCCACACCTTTGTCCCATTTGAGAACCGCTCCATTTCTACTCTTTTTCGGCAAGCAGCCCAAAAAACATCAGAAAAAGAGAGCATCGTCTGCCATCTTTACTACAAAATGGCAACCCCCCTCCTCTCTCTTCTTGTCCTTTATTTCTTAAGTGCTTTTGTTTTCAAATATCAGAGATTTCGATCTCCCATTCTCCTCTACACCCTCAGTTTATTCGGATTCATCGCATTCATGACTCTGTTAGAAGGAATGGTGATCTTGGGAGAAAACGTGATGGTGCCAAGCTATTTGGCTATTTGGGGCCCCATTGGGATGGCTATCTGCTTGAAAAGAGTATTTTCAAATTGATAAAAATCACCGCGAGGAATATACACCACCACTTATGGCAAAAACGCACCCTGCTCTATTGGATCTCAAAGATCTTTCCAAAAAAATCCACACCTACCAATCGATCTTGTCTCTTCTCCACTGGGATCAAGAAACCTTTATGCCCAAAGGGAGCATTACTCCTCGCACTGAGCAGATTTCCCTTCTCTCGGAGCTAATCCACGAACAAAAAACAGGTAAAGCATTTGAAAAAAAGCTCGGACAACTGGTCCATTTGGGTTCAGGAACTCCCAAAGTCAAAGGCCTTTCTAAATCGGATTTAATCTCTTTAAGAGAGTGGCATAGAGCTTTCACAAGAGATGTCAAGCTGCCACCTGCTTTTGTCAAAACGTTTTCTCAGGTCACCGCTGAAGCAAGCCAAATTTGGGCCTCTGCAAAAAAAGAAAACAATTTCAAACTGTTTGCCCCATTCTTAAGCCGAATTATTGAACTTTCCAGAGAAAAGGCCTCGATTTTGGGATTCACCGAGCATCCTTACGATGCCCTCCTTGAAACGTATGAACCGTGCATGACGACAGCTAAACTAAACACCCTTTTTTCTGGACTGAAAAAGGAACTCGTCTCTTTGCTTAAAAAAATTGAAAAGAAAAAATCAGTCGAGACCCGATTTCTTCAAAGAAAAGTAGATCGAGAAACCCAAAAGGCGATCACTGACAGTCTGTTGAGCTATCTGCCAATGGAAAAAGCTTACACTCGATGCGATATCTCTTCTCATCCTTTTTCCATAGCTCTTCACCCTCATGACAGTCGGATTACCACGAGAATTCTCCCCAACGCCTTCGTCAGCAATATCTTTTCTGTTCTCCATGAAGCAGGTCATTCAATGTACGAAATGGGGCTGCCTTCTGCCCATTTTGGAACCCCTCTTTGCGAAGCAGCATCGCTCACCGTCCACGAGAGTCAGTCGAGATTTTGGGAAACATTGATCGGAAGAGGACTCCCCTTTTGGCACGGTTTTTACCCCACACTCAAAAAACATCTGCCCCATCTACTCAAAAATATCTCTCTCAAAAAATTCCATGCGGCGATCAACCAGGTCGTCCCCTCGTTTGTCCGCGTTGAAGCTGATGAAGTGACCTACTGTCTCCATGTCATTCTCCGTTTTGAGATAGAAAAAGAGCTTCTCTCCGGAAACCTACAGCCGATCGATCTTCCTGAAGCCTGGCGTGAAAAGACCCAAGAACTTCTCGGGATTACTCCCCCCTCTGACACACTAGGATGTCTCCAAGATATCCACTGGTCTCTTGGTGATTTTGGCTATTTCCCCACCTATGCTCTGGGAAATCTCCTCGCCGCCCAATTCCTCACCGCCTTCACCAAAGCCCATCCCGATTGGGAAGAAAAGATCGCCTCAGGAGATCTCCATTTCGTCCGGATATGGTTGAAAAAAAACGTCCACCAGTTCGGAAAAACTTATAATCTAGAACAACTGACAAAAAAGGTGACAGGCAAATCGTTTAGCGAAGAGGCCTACTGCGCCTATCTGAAGAAAAAATATTTATCTGACTGAGGATGGCGAGGCATCGAAGATTTTCCTTTCCTATCCTCTCCCCACAACCAGGGAGAGGAAGAAAGGACAGAGATTATCGTTTAGAGAACTGGAAGCGTTTACGAGCTTTCTTGCGGCCGTATTTCTTTCGCTCTTTCTTGCGAGGATCTCGAGTAAGGAATCCGAGTTGCTTCAAATCGCCGCGAATTCCTTCATCCTCTTGGACGAGAGCGCGAGAAATTCCTAAACGAGTAGCAACGGCTTGCGCCTGAACACCGCCCCCTTTGACGCGGATGATCAAATCAATTTTTGTTGGATCGGAAAATTTGGAGAGAGGAGCCAAAATCAGTTCTCTCTGCAATGGAAGGGGAAAATACTCTTCAAAGGGACGCCCATTTACGTCAATGATCCCAGTCCCTCGTCTTAAACGAATTGCAGATACAGATGTCTTTCTACGGCCAATTCCAATCGTCTCTTTTTCTTTCATATATCCCTTTACATGTTCACGAATACTGGGTTCTGAGCTTGCATATCATGCTCGCCACCCGCATAAATCCGGAGCTTTCTAACTTGCTGAGCGCCTAAACGGGTTTTTGGCATCATTCCGTGGATTGCCCTTTCGAGCATACGGGTAGGTCTCCTCGCTCTCATTGTAGCGAGGGGAACTTCTCGATAACCGCCGATAAACCCTGTGTAACTCTTGTAGATCTTTCGCGCTTCTTTCATTCCTGTGACAGCAACCTTATCGGCATTGATGATGATCACGCCATCGCCACAATCGACATTCGGAGTGAAATCGGGGCGATGTTTTCCTCTGAGCACCTTCGCCATTTCAGCGGCAAAACGGCCGAGGATTTTTCCTTTGGCATCAAAAACAAACCACTTACGGGACTTGATTGCCTTCTCTTTTGTCAAAATGGAGGTCTTCTGGTTGAAATTCATGTGCTGAAACCTTTATCACTAAATGAAAAACAGTAGGATATCTGATTTTCCCGATTTCTTGAAAGAGTTTTTTCATCCCTGAATGCAACAAATACTTAATACTCTCATAATCAATACATTATACTATAGCGAACCCATGTCCCTCTTAATTCTCTCTTGCCATTTCAAAGAGCCTCCATGTACAATCGATCGTTTTATGGAAAACCCAAAAACTTATTTTGTCCGTACCTATGGGTGTCAGATGAACGAGCTTGACACACAGATCATGACAGGACAGCTCGAAAAAAGAGGCCTCACAGCTGTTTGCGATGAGGAAGAGGCTGATGTAGTGATTTTCAATACTTGCTCCATCCGCGATTTAGCAGAAAGAAAGGTAATGGGCAAACTTGGGCAATTAGGCCGTGGAAAAAAACGGCAAATCATCGGCGTGACAGGATGCATGGCGATGGCGAAGAAAGATTCGCTCTTTAGAAAATTTCCACATCTCGATTTCGTTGTAGGAACGAATAATATCACCGATCTTGGCCCCGTTCTCGATGAGGTCATCTATACCCAAAAGCAGGTCTACAAAACAGATGATCGATTTGAAGAAAACCTCGACTATCTCTCCGCGAAAAGAGACCACAAAGTCAAAGCGTTTGTTTCGATCATCCGAGGATGCGATAAGTTCTGCACCTATTGCGTAGTTCCTTATACGAGAGGACAAGAGGTCTCAAGACCCCCAGAGAGCATCATTGAGGAGTGCAAAAAACTCGTCGATGATGGCTATAAAGAAATCACTCTTCTCGGGCAAAATGTGAATAGCTATGGGAAAGACGAACCCTCTTGGAATTGTCTCTTTCATGATTTACTCGCGAAAATTGATCAGATTCCTGGGATCGGACGAATCCGGTTCATGACGTCTCATCCTGTCGATATCACCAAAGAGCTCATGCTCGCCATCCGAGACCTCCCTTCTCTTTGTGAATTTGTCCATTTCCCGATTCAGGCGGGGTCTAATCGCATTTTGAAAAAGATGCACAGGATCTATACGAAAGAACAATACTTTGAAAAAGTGGCTCTCTTGAGAGAAATCGTCCCAGATGTGAGCCTTGGAACTGACATCATCGTTGGATTTCCCACTGAAACGGAAGAGGAATTCCTCGAAACATACCAAGCCATCGAACAGATTCGGTATTCGCTCGGATTTTTCTATGCCTATAGCCCAAGAAAAGGAACTCCAGCTATGCGTTGGAAAGATGATGTTCCTGAGGAGGTCAAACAAGACAGACTCCAGAGACTTCTCGACCTCCAAGAGAAGATCGGCAACGATCTGCGCAAAGAAAAAACTGGAAACACTTATGAAGTTTTGGTCGAACGATTCAATAAGGATGGGAAGCTTCTCAAGGGAAGGACTCGGAGATGGGAAAAGGTGATTTTTGAAGGACCCGAATCGATGATTGGAACTTTACAGAATGTGCGCGTCCATAGCTATCATCATGAAACATTCTTAGGAACCCTTGTTCATAGTGAGACCAAATATCATAATTAACGTTGGGTTTGACAACTTTCGCGCAAACCAAGCTCAACGTTAGTTATGATCATTGGTATTCCTTCTCACCCTGTTCATTGTGAGGGACTAACACTCCGTCCTTTGAATACTCAAAATTCCACACTATTCAAGATAAGAACCGCTCAAATCGTCGAAAAAATTCAAAAAATTGCTCTTAAATGGCTCGTCATTATAGCCTCTTGCGCTATTTTGGCATTGGTAGCCCCCTTTAGCCAAATCCCCTTTCTTCCCACTTATGTCATTCAGAGAATTACTTTTGTGATTTCCTCTTTCACTTCTTTTGTTTTAGCTTATGAAGCCTATAGAATCTCAACTAACTGTCTCAATATTCTCCAAGATGAAGAAATTCCAGACACTCCCCTCTTTTTGCAAAAATTAGGACAAAACACAATTCTCTTTCCTCAATGGGTTGAATGTTGGGATTCCCCTGAGGCCTTTCCCTGGAGGCTTTTCCTTTTGTGGGTGCGAGCAAACCTAGTCTTTTCTGAAGTAAATCGAGAATTCGAAAAAATCGACTTAATCGAACTAACTAAGGCTTATACATTTTAACTCGACCTTGTACATTTTTTGCCGGCATCTCCGGAGAGTGCATTCAAAAAATGTACAAAGTCGAGTTTAGAGCATCTCTTTGAATTGCTTTTCAGATAAAATCTCAACATGTAGTTCCTTTGCCTTCTCATACTTTGACCCAGGATCTTCCCCGACGACAACATAATCGGTTTTTTTACTCACAGATCCGGAGACTTTTCCGCCTCTTTCTTTGATCAAATCAATGGCTTCATCTCGAGTAAAGCAGGTCAAAGTGCCCGTCAGTACGACGGTTTTACCGCTCAAAGGATGCCCCTCTATTTTCTTTTTCATTTTCTCAGGTTTTACCCCATGATCCAATAGGCGCTGTATCTCTTGTCTCACCTCTTTTTTTTGCAAAAAAGTGAAAATTGCATGCGCGGTCTTATCCCCGATTCCTTCGATGGCATTGAGCTCCGCCTCACCCATTTGGAGTAGCGTATTGATATCTCTTGCCTCCCTTGCTAAAGCTTCAGCCGTTTCGGTTCCCACATAAGGAATACCAAGTCCCATGATCAACCGGGACAACGGGCAATAGCGTGAGGCATCAATGCTCTTGAGAAGGTTTTCAATCGACTTTTCCTTAAACCCTTCTAGCTGAGACAGTTCTTTTTCTGTTAACAGATAGATATCGGAAATGCGGCTCACGAGTCCCTTAGCAACGAGTTGCTCAACTACCTTTTCTCCCATGTGTTCAATATCCATGGCATGTTTGGAAGCAAAGTAGGAGATCCTCCGCATTCTTTGCCCAAAACAATCTGGATTAGGACAACGAACAGCCACTTCTCCCTCTCGATGAACAACAGCTGTGTTGCAGATAGGACATCTTTTGGGCATATGCCAAGGGGCGCTCTCTTTGTCTCTTTTCGAAAGATCAACTTCCACTACTTTTGGAATTACGTCCCCCCCTTTTTCAATAACAACCAGATCTCCGATCCGAATATCTTTACGGGTCACTTCTTCTTGGTTATGAAGGGTGGCTCTTGCAATCGTGCTCCCGGCGAGGAAAACAGGCTCTAATTCTGCCACTGGGGTCAGAACACCCGATCGCCCCACTTGTACTGTAATCGATAAAATTTTCGTCCGGGCTTGTTCAGGAGCAAATTTATAAGCAATTGCAAAACGGGGAACCTTTCCCGTGGAGCCCAAAAGTTCGTGGGTGGACAAATCATCTACCTTGATAACGACCCCGTCGATTTCAAACGGAAGGGCCTCCCTTTCTTTCTCAATCCGATGGGTAAAGGCCATGATCTCAGGCAAATCATCAGCAAGACAAACATGAGAGGGATGAGCAACCGGCAGACCCCACTTCCGAAAAGTCGAATGGAGTTCATGCTGATAGCGAACAGGTGACTGACCTTCTCCAATTCCATAGCAAACAAGGTGAAGCTTCCGTTTTGCCACTTCTTTCGGATCAAGCAGCTTCAAAGACCCTGCCGCCGCATTGCGTGGATTGGCGAAAGTTTCAAGCCCCTCCTCTTCTCTTTCTTTGTTGATTTCTCGAAAAGAAGAAAGAGTCAAATAAACCTCTCCTCGCACTTCAAAATCATCGGGATAATGAGACCCTGAAAGAGCCAAAGGAACACTGCGAATAGTCTTGACATTGGCTGTCACGTCATCTCCTTTTTGCCCATTACCCCTCGTGAGGGCGTGAAAAAGTTTTCCCTTTTTGTACCGAAGAGAAATCGCCATGCCATCCATTTTCAATTCACAACAAAAACGGACTTTTTTCCCCTCCAAAATTTTATCCACTCTCTTCAAATAACCTTCCACCTCCTTTTCCGAATAGGTGTTAGCTAAAGACATCATGGGCACCATGTGGGCCCCTTGAGAAAATCCTTCGGTTGGCGATTCTGCCACTCTTTGGGTTGGAGAGTGAGCCACTCTATCTTCTGGGTGGCGTTCTTCATATTCGTTCAAAAGTCTTATCTTCTGATCATATTGGTAATCAGAAATGACCGGCTTTGCTTCGTCGTAATAATGACGATCATGTTCGATGAGTTCTTCGACACATTTAAGATATTCCTGATATGTTTTGATTCGATTCACTCTAACCTCAACAGAAAGACCATCGTGGCAAGGGGAGCTAGCGAAATGGTGATGTGGGTATCGGTCACCCCTATTTCTTGATTCAGGTGGTTCTCTCCTCCATATTGTGCTGAGTCGGTGTTAAAAATTTCCACTATGGAAAAGACCTTTTTTAAAGCGATAGGATAATGAGAAACCCTATTTGGGGTAAAGTGATGGACAAAGAGAAGAACCTCAGCAGAGGACGATTTACGCAAATAAGCAATTACGCTTTGATTTGCGTCGTGAAAATCGACCCATTCATACCCTTCCCAAGAAAAATCATAGGCCCAGTACTGTTTTTTTTCTCGATAAAGCTTATTTTGATCTCGCACCATCTTCTGTAATCCAGCGTGCAATGGATACTGGAGTAGGTCCCAATGGAGAGATCTACTCTCATTCCATTCAGCCCACTCTCCGATTTCTCCTCCCATGAAAAGAAGTTTTTTCCCAGGATGTCCCATCATGTAGCTGTACAAAAGGCGGAGATTGGCAAATTTTTGAGCATCGTTTCCCGGCATCTTCGAGAGGAGACTGCCCTTTCCATGGACCACTTCATCATGAGAAAGAGGCAAGAGAAATCGCTCAGAAAATGCATAGAGTAAACTGAAGGAAAGATCGTTTTGGTGATGTTTCCGAAATAAAGGATCTTTTCGCATGTAGTTGAGCGTATCGTTCATCCACCCCATATTCCATTTGAGATCGAATCCAAGTCCTTGATCGTGGGTCACCCCCTGAAAAGCAGACGATTCTTCGGCCATCATCAATACCCCGGCCCATTTTTGATGAATCACTGCATTGAGGTGTTTTAAAAACTCAATCGCCTCGAAGTTGAAATGAGTCCCCTCGCGGTTCGGGATCCATTCCCCCTCTTTTCTTCCATAATCGAGATAGAGCATCGAAGCTACTGCATCAACCCGAATTCCATCGATATGCATTTCAGAAATCCAGAAAAGAGCACTTGCAATGAGGAAGTTAGCGACCTCTTTTCTTCCATAGTTAAAAATCGCCGTATGCCAATGGGGGTGGATCCCCAATCGAGGATCCTCATGTTCATAAAGGGCTGTTCCATCAAAGCGGATGAGACCAAATCCATCCATTGGGAAATGGGCAGGGACCCAATCGAGAATGACACCAATTCCATTTAGGTGAAGATGATCGACGAAATACTGAAAATCGGAAAAAGAGCCATAGCGACTGGTGGGGGCAAAAAAACCACTCACCTGATATCCCCAAGATTCATCGAGGGGATGCTCCATCACAGGAAGTAGCTCTACATGGGTAAATCCCATGTCGACACAATAGACAGAAAGTTCGTGAGCAATCTCTCGGTAACAGGGAAATCGATCGCCTTTTTTCTTCCAAGAACCGAGATGCAGTTCATAGATAAGGATTGGCCGTTTCAGAGAAAGATCTTTCCGCAATGCCATCCACTCACTATCTTTCCATGCAAAGCGGTTGAGAAAAGTCACAATAGAGGCCGTATTGGGACGCAATTCTGAAGCAAAAGCGAACGGATCGCTTTTGAGAAGCACCTCATTTTGTTTTGTGAGGATTTCGAACTTGTATTTTTCTCCCGCTTCAACACCCGGGATGAAAATCTCCCAAATCCCCGAAGCTCCCATGCTTCTCATCGGGAAAGATCTCCCATCAAAGTGATTGAAATCGGCAACTAAGGAAACCCTTTTTGCATTCGGGGCCCATACAGCAAAAGAAATCCCCTGGACACCGAGAATCGTTTTTTCATTCGCCCCTAACACCCGATAAAGCTCGTAATGACACCCCTTACTAAACAAGGATTGATCGACAGCTCCCACGGTCGGAGGAAATGAATAAGGATCGCACCGCAACTTCCCATCCAAGGAATAGATCCGATAATCAGAAACAGCAATTTCTCGCCAGAGAGATACGACAAAGAGCCCATCCCGTACAAGCAAAGCAGAGACTCTCTCTCCTAAGACCTCGAGAACCACCTCTTTTGCCCCCGGTCGCCAAAGGCGAATCTCTTTCTCATGAAGACCGAGAAATCGATGAGGATTGGAATGAGTTCCCTCTCGAAGGAGCTCGTAATCGAGAAGGTTCTCTCGATCTTTTATTTCCACCTTTTGGCCCTTCGAAATAAAAGAAAAAATCCAATCACAACACTTGCTCCTCCTAAACCAAATAGCCATCTGTAAAGACTTTCATAATAAGAAATCTCTTGATTAGCTTCCCCAATTTTCTGCTTGGCTTCGGAAGAGACTCTCTTGCCGATCTGCTTTGAGATCGGATTCAGTGAAAAAAGCGACTTTCCCTTGCTCAAAGAATCTTCAGCGCGCGCCACCTTCAACTTCCCTTCGTCCACTTCGGAACGAATCAAATACCCACTTACGCCCGCTAATAACCCCAAGACAATCAATCCCATCGCAACACTTTTTTTCATATGGATTTACTCCCTTTTTCATATACCGAAACAACCTGAAGGATCGGTTTTTAGGCTACGCGAAAAATCGGTGCTTTAGTGCGCTTCAAAATCCGATTCTTCTGGTATTTTCGGTATATACTCGTTCCACTCCAAAGATGCCTAAGCAAACCGATTTAAAGCTATCAAATTTTCAATAAAAAATTGGGGTCAATATTGAATTAATATTAACCCCGATTTTTTATTGGGAATTTGATGCTTTAAATTCGGTTTTCTTGGGCCATTTTGGAGCGGAACGAGTATAGATGAACCTATCTCAGGGTATTCTTTCTGTCAACGCGACATAAAAAAAACCTTGCATGAATAAAAATTTTATTCCATTTGTAATTGTTGAAGAGGCGAAGAGATTCTCCGCACGAACTTTTGTCTCAGGTTAACAAGGAAAAACAGTATGAAAAAGAAAGCGGCTAAGAAAGCGGCCCCCAAAAAAGCAAAAAAGAAAACCACAACAGGAATCAGAAAGAAGGCAGGACTGACTCAGATCAACTATGCTCTTTCCGAAGAACTCCAAGAAATTGTGGGAGCAAAACAACTCACACGTCCTCAAGTGGTCAAAAAACTGTGGGCCTATATCAAGGCCAATAAATGCCAAGACACAAAAAACAAACGAATGATCAATCCCGATAAAAAATTATCTGCCGTAATTGGGAACAAACCGGTCGACATGCTGAAGCTCGCTACTCACCTCAATAAGCATATTAAAAAATAATCCCCCCTTTTCAGATCGAGGTAACCACTCTTAATGTAGTTACCTCGGTCTATACTCGTTCCACTCCAAAATGGCCCAAGAAAATCGAATTTAAAGCATCAAATTTTCAATAAAAAATTGGGGTTAATATTAATTCAATATTGACCCCAATTTTTTATTGGAAATTTGATAGCTTTAAATCGGCTTGCTTG
>DAIDIZ010000004.1 GCA_027451585.1 Chlamydiota bacterium | reverse complement strand
AGAAAACCGAATTTAAAGCGTCAAATTTTTATTGGAAATTGAATGCTTTAAATTCGGTTTTCTTGGACCGTTTTGGAGTAGAACGAGTATATTGGACCTGTACCGATTTTCTCGATAAATGAGCAAGTGCCATTTTAAGCTCCCCATGGTATGATTTCTCTCACTTTATGAAGAAGTTCAAGGTTGTCACTCTTGGTTGCAGAACCAATCAGTATGAATCTCAAGGGTTTGTGGATCAGCTCCGGCAGATGGGGCATAGAGAAGCTCTCGATGGGGAGGAGGCGGATCTGTGTATTGTCAATACCTGTACCGTCACCGATTCAGCTGATAGTGCTTCACGCCACGAGATCCGCTCTTTACTGAGGCACCATGAGGGGGCTGAAATGGTGATTACCGGGTGTATGGCGGAGCGCGATCCTGATCAGGTCCTCTCCTTAGATCCCCGGATCCGGGTGGTCCCGAATGCTCAAAAAGAGCTTTTGGTCTCTCAGATTTTCCCGGGAGTGGAGGATTTTCCTGAATTTAAGATTCACTCCTTTGATGGCCATACTCGGGCTTTTGTGAAAGTCCAAGATGGGTGTAATTCATTTTGCACTTATTGCATCATCCCTTATGTGCGAGGGCGCTCTTCTTCTCGGATGATCGGAGAGGTTGTCGATGAGGTGAAGGAGCTTGTTGACAAGGGATATAAAGAAGTGGTGATCACCGGAATCAATGTTGGCGATTTCGACGGAGGAGGGCGCCTATCTGATTTGGTTCGTGCAGTCGACCAAGTTGAGGGGCTCAAAAGGCTCCGGATCTCTTCGATTGATCCAGATGAAGTAGATGAATCTCTGGCAGATGCCGTTCTCGAAGGAAAAACGACTTGTCCCAGCATGCACATTGTATTGCAATCGGGATCGAATGTCATTTTGAAGAGGATGAACCGGAAATATACGCGACAGATTTTTCTCGATACGGTAGAAAAATTGAAAAAAAGAAATCCTGATTTTACGTTCACAACCGACGTCATTGTCGGCTTTCCGGGAGAAAGTGAGTCTGATTTTGGAGAAACTGTCGATCTTGTGAAACAGGTTTGCTTTGCTAAAATCCATATGTTCCCCTACAGCCCGAGAAAAAGAACTCGGGCAGCTCTTTATCCCAATCGGATTTCCCCAGACGAGATGAAAAGGCGAAAAAATGAATTGCTGCGTCTTGCGGAACAGACGGGATTTGCTCTGCGAGATCTTTTTGTAGGAAGGAAGATGGAAGTTCTTTTAGAAAATGAAAGAAAAGAGGGTTGGATCGCAGGTCATACGGCCAATTTCCTTCGGGTATGGGTCCCTGATCGGGACTGCGTTCCTAATGATTTAATCCATGTAGAGCTTATCCAAAATGAGGCAGATGGTTTGCGAGGGGTGGTGATCGGATGATTCAGATCCGGAATCGACTTCTCCCTTTTTGCCATTCATCAGGAACAAAATGTCTGATTCCAGGAACGTTTACTTCGGTTGAGGGATTCCCTCATCTCATTCGGATTCATCATCCTTCCGGAGTAGAGGAAATCTCCCTTGGAAACGATCCTTTTTCGCGCCCTTTTACTTTGCAACTCGATCTCGAAAAGGATCTCGTCCTCATCCAAGGGAAAAAGATCTCTCTATCGGAAAAGGTGGAAAAAAAAGAAAAAATTTTTCTCGGCTCGAATAAAGTCCAAGATTGGGACCTCATTCTTCGAAGGCTTGATTTAAGAGAAATCGTGCCTCTCCTTTTTGGGTTAAGTCAAACAGTCCCTCTCATCCCTTTTTTCCAAACCCAAGAGCCCCTTCTCCCTTTTTTCCTCTCTTCATTTGAACATTTTTTAGTTCCTCGAGAATCTGCATCATTGCAGCGGGCGTTCTGGTTGATCCGCAATCTCTTTTTTCAAGAGGAGGAGGAGAGTTTTTGCTTTCCCAAACAGACTGTTTTCCCAAGTGGCAGAATGGTTTGCGTGAAGACAAACATGGGGCGACTCGATATAGAATGGGCAAAATGGCGTTTGCGTCGGGTCGTTTTTCATGCTGAAACAACAGGATCTATCTTTTGGAAAGTGGAGGCGCGCTCTTTTCGGTCGAAAGAAGCACTTCACGAGAGGGGACAAACCCATCCGATCGATGCTCCGTTCGCGGTAACTCAAGGGAAAATGTATTTCTTGGATCGGTTTTTTTGAAACAGGTTCTGATCATTAAAACATCGGCTTTAGGCGATGTAATCCATACGCTCCCTCTTCTGGATGCGCTACGTTACCGTTATCCAGAAATCGGAATCGATTGGGTCGTGGAGGAAAGTATTGCCCCTTTGTTGAGAGCTCACCCGCTTGTTCGCCGTTCCATTCCGATCCGAGTGAAAGAGTGGAGAAAACAGTTCTTTTCTCTTTCCGTATTTCGCTCTATCCAGAACAGTCTCAGAGAACTGAGAGAGGAAGAGTACGATCTTGTGATCGATTTACAGGGAAATTGCAAATCGGGGTTGTTCACTCTTTTAGCAAGGGGAAAACAAAAAATAGGTTTAAGCTTAGGTTCGGTTCGCGAGTGGCCTAACATCTTGACCACTCACAAGCGTTTTTCTCTTCCTAAAGAGAAAAATATTCGGTTGCAATATCTTTCTCTACTCGATCAATATTTTGGAAATACAGTTGCACCTCTCTTTCATCCTCTTGCCTTGCGATTAGATCAAAAAGAAAGAGAAACTCTCGAAACAATTCTCTCTTCTCCCGCGCTACAAAGAGGAAAGAAGATCATGGTGTGTCCAGGATCCAAATGGAAGAATAAACAACTCCCTCTCTCCTCTTGGATAGAGTGGCTTTCGCAAATTGCAAGACAGGAAGCTGTTTCTTTTATTTTTATAGGTGGCTCTCAAAAAGAAAAAGAAGAGGCAAAAGAGCTCCAAGAGAGGTTCCCTGAACAGAGCCTGGTTGCGCCCACGCTTAGTTTGCCTGCCTGGCAGTCTTTGATGGGAGAAATGGATCTCGTAATGGGCGTCGATTCAAGCGCTTTGCATTTAGCAGGAACGACAAATACTCCCACTTTTTCTGTTTTCGGACCCACTTCTCCAGCGATTTTTGCACCTTTAGGGACGCGCCACCAGATATGGCAAGGAAAGTGCCCTTATGGGGAACGGTTTGTGAAGCAGTGCCCTCATCTCAGGACGTGCCAAACGGGAGCTTGCATGCGGGACTTTTCTCCCTGCTACCAACGGCGATGAGCCCGTCCCTCTTTTTGTTTGGATGGGGAGGGGGAATGCGATTCAAGAATCGTTTTGGGGCTTTTCTTTTTCGGATCTTTCCAAGAAGAAATCATAAAAGAGAAGCTCAGAGCAGTAATTGCTAGTAAGATCTTTCTTATAATAAACATCATTCACCTTTATAAATTCCGTCTACCGATTATTGCGTTTCATGACAAGAAAAAAAAGATGGCCTCAAATGAGAAAGGGGAGATATACTTGCCTCCAGTTTTTTTGAGGATGCTTTGAATTCTATTGTTGTTGAAAAATGGAGGCGTGACCCCTATAACGAGAGGGCAATACAAATTATTTTACCTCCAAGCGTAGACTCTGTGGTTTCGTTTCTTAATGAATCATCGGCCTATTCGAACAAATCTCTGCGAAGCCCATCCCAAGATTGGGGGATGTTAGGAAGAGGACATATTGTGGAGCATTTTGTGGGGAGTATACAAGGAGGCTCTTTTCCTTCGGCAGACATCTCTCGGCTGATGCAAGCCTATTTGCCCTGGTTGAAAGACCAATTCTGTGCCTCTTATTACCCTTTTACGAAGAGAGTTATTGCGGAAAGAATTTCAGGGGTTTTACAAAAAAATGAAAGCCATGAATGGATCTCTCCGGATAAAGCCATGGGTTTTGTAGGGTATTCTGGTTCGATTGACCTCCTTCTGTCGATGAAAGAAAAGGTGAGTCAGAGTCATTCCCCGACCGACTCTTTGGATCTTTTCGCGAATTCTCTAATGGATTTGCTAGTGGAATTTCCTCATTCAATTCCCCCTGACGCTCTGAGCGCTATTCTACAAGAGATAATACAAAAGGGACTTTCTAAGCGGTCTCAATTGTTCCTCAACATGAAGGCCCTTCTTCGATCCACCGGTGTCCCTTTAAACGAAGAGGTCTCTAAGCTATTGCATCAACTTAAGTCAGAGAAGCTTGAGAAATTTCCTACGATAGATTCCTTTAATCGGATCGTTTCGATTTTTCGTGCGATCATTCCAGCCTCTCCAGGGGCTTCTCTGCTGACAAACCACTGCCTGAATCATTTAAGGGAGGTTGTTTGCAATAATTCCTTAGATGAGGTGACGAAAGATTCTATTAGGCGAGAGTTTGCAACGATTGTACAAGAGATCTTTGATGATATACGGAGCGATCGACGTTCTTATGATCCAGCTTCTGCGCTTCCTCTCATGCGTTGTGCCGCTTGTTTAGGGGGGATCAGCCAGGTTTCAGAGATGTATTTCTTTTTTTTCATGGAGAGACCGGTGGGACATTTTTTGTCTCGAATGGCCGAGGTGACTGCTTGGATCAATTGTTTGGGGGACGCCTTAAGTATCAACGGTTGCCATTTGAGGTTGTGCGATGTGGAGGCGATCAACCAATGGATCTTGAGTGAAGTGGACTCCATAGGCTCTAAACCAGATAAAAAATTGGAGTATGAATTGAATAAATTTAATGAATTAGTTGATTCTGTCAAATTTCAAATAAAAAATTGTGGTCAATAATTGAATTAATATTAAACCAAATTTTTTTTATTGAAAATTTGATGCTTTAAATTCGGTTTTCTTGGGCCATTTTGGAGTGGAATGAGTATATGAGCTGTTTTCAAAAGTTACTAGAGGTTTCAAGCACTCTACTAGGTCCCAACGGATGTCCTTGGGACAAAGAACAGACTCTTGGGACGTTGCAGCCCTATCTGCTGGAAGAGGCGCATGAACTCGTCGAGGCGATCGATCTTCAAGATGCACAAAAAATGAAAGAGGAACTCGGCGACGTCTTCTATACGCTCGTTTTCATTGCTCAGCTGGCTGAACAACAAAATCTTTTTACCCTCGCAGAAGCAATGGAGACAGTGACCGAAAAAATGATTCGGCGCCACCCCCATATTTTTGGAGAGATGAAAGTGGATGATTCTGAGGATGTGATGCGCAATTGGGAAGAGATCAAGAAAAAAGAGGGAAGAAAGAGTCTTTTTGAAGGGATTCCTCCCTCCCTTCCCGCTCTTTCCCGTGCTCAGAAAGTGGTGAGTAAACTGCGTCGTAAAAAGAAAATGCAAACAAAGCCTACCACGCTAAAAAATGAGACAGAATTGGCCCAGTATCTGTGGGATTTGGTAGAAGTTGCTGAATCTCTAGGACTTGATGCTGAAAGTATTTTAAGGCGTCATTGTCAGAAGATCGAGAAAGAAAACACCGGAGATGACTCATAGCACGAGGCAGATTCCTTAAGGATGCTGCCTTCCGGCCCTGACCTGGTTCAGATTGCTCGCTCCACAAGGTCCCCGGTGAAGGAGCCATTCTACTAAGAAGCTCACTTTTTATTCCAGACAAAATCACTAATATGATAAGTCGGATAAAAAGGACGTAGCATGGCCCATTTACAAAGAAAACTCTCTTCTCGCCATATTGCGATGATTGCAATTGGAGGAACAATTGGATCGGGACTATTTGTTGCAAGTGGAACGGCGATCCATATTGCAGGACCTGGGGGGGCGCTTCTCGCCTATGCGATCATGGGGGTGATGATCTACTTTCTCATGCACAGTCTGGGGGAAATGTCAACGCTGATCCCGACGACGGGGAGTTTTTGTGAGTATGCTACGTCGTTTGTCGATCCCGCTTTCGGCTTTGCCATGTCGTACAACTACTGGCTCAATTGGTCTGTCACCACAGCAGCCGAGCTTTCGGCGGCTTCTTTGATCATGCATACATGGATTCCCTCCTATTCCTTTTCTTTTTGGGCTATCCTGTTTTTCTTTCTGATTTTAGCTTTGAACTTTGTCCCTGTTCATCTCTATGGAGAGTTGCAATATTGGTTGTCAGCGGTCAAGGTTGTTGCTGTGATGATGTTTCTGATCATCGGATTGATCTTGATTTTTGGGGGATTTGATAGAACTCCTATTGATGTAACGAACTGGAAGATCGAGGGCGCCCCTTTTCATGATGGGTGGATTGGTTTTTTCAGTGTCTTGATGGTGGCAGGCTTTGCATTTCAAGGGACCGAAATTTTTGGGATTAGTGCAGGGGAGACCAAAAACCCTTCCCAGAATATTCCAAAAGCGGTGCATACGATCTTTTGGAGGATTCTTCTCTTTTATATCCTTTCGATGGGGGTGATTTCTTTTCTGATCCCTTATACAAATCCTCTTCTGATCAACGCGAGCACGACCGATATTGGAGCGAGTCCCTTCACTTTGGTTTTCCGGATGGCTCATCTCCCTTTTGCTGAGTGGGCGATGACTCTTGTGGTTCTTTTGGCTCTTTTGTCAGCAGCTAATTCAAGCGTTTATACAGCGGCTCGGACTCTTTGGCATATTGCAGAAGAGGGGAATGGGCCCCGTTTTTTCACGAAAACCTTTCGAAAGACGGGAATTCCCGTTCCGGCTCTTCTTTTGAGCGCTGTTATTAGCGGCGTTGTCTTTCTCTCTTCTTCGATTGGCGAGGGGAAGGTCTTCTTTTGGCTTTTAAATATTTCGAGTTTAACGGGGTTTATCGCTTGGTTTGGAATTGCTCTGTGTCATTATCGGTTTAGGCGGGCCTATGTTTTGCAAGGGAAAGACCTCTCTAAACTCCGCTATTTTGCGAAGGGGTTTCCCTACGGGCCTTTATTTGCATTGGGACTTACCTGTTTTGTGGTGCTCGGGCAGGGGATGAACGCATTTCTCACACAGAGCCTGAATCTAGATAATCTGATTGGAACGTACATCGGCCTCCCTGTTTTTCTGGCTTGTTATCTCGGCTACAAAATCGTACATCGGACGAAGCTGATCCCTTTGAAGAAGTGCAAGTTCTAATATACTCGTTCCACTCCAAAATGGCCCAAGAAAATCGAATTTAAAGCATCAAATTTTCAATAAAAAATTGGGGTTAATATTAATTCAATATTGACCCCAATTTTTTATTGGAAATTTGATAGCTTTAAATCGGCTTGCTTG
>DAIDIZ010000003.1 GCA_027451585.1 Chlamydiota bacterium | reverse complement strand
ACCCCCCCCGTAATCCGCCCCCAAGCCCTCGTAATCCTTTCCAAAGGACTGGGACTCGGGGATCTCTTTTGCATGATTGGTGAGCCGTGGCTAGCCCCGTGGATTCTTCTTATCCCTTCATCGGAGCTCCTTTGGGTCGTTTGAGTTTCAGAGTTCCCACGAACTGGCGTAATAGTCTTTATCTCTTGATTTGAAGTCTGTAATGGATTAATCATGATAATTACGTATTCAATTATTTTACAATTTATATTGTTTTTATTCAACTTATTTTTTAGTTATTTAAGAATGCAATTGATTTGTTTTGTGTGTAATGTGATTAAGTAACTTTATTTCAATTGGTTAGATTCTCTTATTCCGATGTAGAAGAAGCTTTTGCTGAAGCAATTAGTTCATAAGGTTGATTGCTCTTTCGTTTCGTGTTAAGTACCTTCAACAGATCTTTTTTGGCGCCAAGCAAAGTGGGCCCTGCTTGTTTTTCAGTTTGACTTTTGGTCAAATGAAGCTCCTCAATCTCGCAAGGGGTCCTTGCGGACTCTTCTGTTAAAGAGCGGAGGTTTGATCGGAAGATTTTGTTCCACAATTGGTTACACGTTTTTAGAAAGGATGGTTTAGAGATGCATTCTCCAGCTGGATCATTGGACGTCCGACGGGTTTCATTAATCGACATAAGAATTTCACCTTTATATTGCTTTCAACATACCGAAATAACCCGAAGAATCGGATTTTTAAGTGCGCTATATATCGGAAATGATTCAAAAGCCGACTTTTGAACATTTCCCGTGTAAAAGAGATTCTTTTGAAATTACTGGCCAAATAATTAGTCCTTGTAGTCGACAATTACGCAATCCTCTTCCTCACGGGTACCGACAGGCCTCTCAGTTTGCGTTGCTTGGCCACGGGGAGCGCGTGGCTTCTTGGCTTGCGCTAGAAACTCTTTTAAAGCTTTCGTTTTACTAGAAGGTTTGAAAAGGTTTATAAACTTTTTGAAAACATCCCAAGTCGAAGTGTTTCCTGGGACAGGCCGGTCTCCTTCTGCATATTCAATCCGACGAGCTGCATCAAGTTGTGTTCTTGTAGTCATAGAAATCACCTCTCATGGATTGTACTGTTTAGATTTGTTTTGCGCAATTAACTATTTTTTATTTTATTAAAGATGTGATTGTTTATTTCTTGATTTTTTGGGGTTGTTCTAAGGGCCCTGAGATATAC
Organism: Chlamydiota bacterium; assembly: GCA_027451585.1. Lineage (GTDB taxonomy): Bacteria > Chlamydiota > Chlamydiia > Chlamydiales > SM23-39 > DAIDHZ01. The sequence goes on along the minus strand of DAIDIZ010000003.1, from coordinate 10,497 downwards.
TCGCTCCACTCCAAAGTGACCTAAAAAAACCGAATTTAAAGCATCAAACTTCCAATAAAAAATTGGCAATATTCGGATTAGGATGCATCGGCAATCTATGGGGAAGATTAAGACTTGCACAGTGAGAAAAAAACCTTCAGGAGAGTGGGCTCTCATTCTATCTTGTGAAGTCGAGCAGGAACACCTTCCTCTAAAACAAGAAGCGATCGGAATTGGTGTAGGACTTACCCATTTTTCTGTGCTGTCCCATGGACAAGAAATCGACAACCCTCGATTTTTTCAAAAAGGACAAACGACCTTCGGGGTGTTTTAGGTGTAATAATCGTTTGTTTAACTATTTTAAATTTGCATTGTTTTTTGTAATTAATTTTGTTTTAGGTGTTTAAAAATTATAATTGATTTGTTTTTGTTTTGTTTTCTACAATGAGCCTAAGGGCCCCGAGATAAGGGTTCTTGGAAGGTGGGCAATATGTCTAAAGACAATCCTTGGGTCTCGATTTGGGTTCAACCTCGATCCACTATACGACGGATAGTCAACGAAGACCCAAACCGTAGTCTTTGGTTGTTAGCTGCCATTTATGGGTTTTCGAGTCTGATTGGCTTTTTTGAGTCGTATTCCTTTGGCCTTGTGATGGGGGCTTTCCCTCTGCTGATCATGGCCATTATCTTGGCTCCTGTTTGGGGATATCTGTTTTTCTCATGCTGGAGCTTCGTTGTCTCGCTCACGGGGCGTTTGTTCGGGGGTAGGGGGGCTTTCCGGTCGATTCGGGCTTCTTATGCATGGAGCGCTGTCCCTCTTGCTTTAGGTGATGCTCTTTCTCTCTTTTTGATCCTATGGCTGGGTGTTTCGATGTTTGTGAGAGTCCCTTCTGCGGGCTTATTTGTCGAGTCTCAGGCTGTAGTTGTTCTTGCTTTCTTGTTAGCTAAGATTGTTCTATCGGTATGGTCTTTGGTGATCTATATCAATGCTCTTGCTGAAGTTCAGCAATTCTCAGTTTTCCGGGCGATCGGGAATCTTTTCGTCTCGGCCCTTTTGGTGGGCATTGTAATAGGAATCGTCCTTTTTTTCCTTCCAAAGATGGGAGCTCCGGTGCAATCGATTGATGCGACGGGAACGGCTTTTTGGTTTTCTTTAATTGAGGCAATACGATGAAAAACGGTTTAGCAAAAAAAACAGGGATTTGGATCCTGGCTATTAGTCTTTTTATGACTCATGTCTTTTTTCGATCTGTCGTCCATGCAGAAAATATATCAGGATGGAGCCAGATTTATTCAAAGACAGGCGATTGTTCCATTGCATTTCCTTCTCCTCCTCAGATTGTAGAGCAGGTGATGGATCTCTCCGATGGGAAAAAACTCTTTTACGACATGTACTTAGCTCCTTTGCAAGATAAGGGGGTTTGCTTACTGCTGATTGCGACTTATCCTGCTGCATTAGCTCCTGGTTTCGAGGCGGCGAGTATCGAGGGGCTGATCCGAGGGATTGTAAAACATCATCCAGAAAATGAACTGGTTTTCGCTGAAAAAGCGCAGATCAAGGGCTTTTCGGGAATGAATTTCTTAGTTCAAAGTGGATCTAACTACTTCAGAGGCCAAGCGGTTATGGTGGGCAACAAACTCTTCTTGATTGCAATGGAAGGAAAGAGGGATGCAAGAGAGGAAAATACCTTCCTCCGATTTGTGAAGTCGTTTCAATTCACAAAATAGTGGTCTTTCGTATCTGATGTAGTCTCTTTGGCAGAGACAATCGGCCGGTTGATCACGAAGGGAACAATTCCTGGGACGAAAAACACTTCGTGATCGATCGGTAAAAACAGGTTTTTCTCTTGATAGAATCGGAGGATCTTCTCGATCCCCGATCTTCGATAAATCACCGAGTGGAATCGCATCCTACTTCCAATACGAAGAAAGTCCTCGCCCACCTGCATCTTCACCACCATCTTTCTCAAATCAAAAGAGGGGAAATCGGGTCTCCATAAAATCGGGAGTTGTTTTTGTAAGTTCTCATTTAGGTTAATCCCTGTCAGGGTCAAGTTGTCGGTAAACAGCATATCCCATTTGCCGTGGCCTACGATTGCATCGAGTTTTTCAATGAGAGGCGACAATTGGTGTGGGTCTTCCACGACTAAAATATCATCTTCCATGAGCCAGATGGTCTCGTACCCTTTGACGTAGGCGTTTTGTAGGGCTGAGAGGTGGGTCAGGGTGCAGCCAATAGCCCCTAAAGAGGTTTCGATGGAGACGTAATTTTTCCCATAACAAGCCCCGCTAAGGTGGCAAAAGTAGGGGGGATCTCCATTGATCGGATAGTGGGTGACGAGTTGTCCTGTTGTCCACATCCCAAATTCAAAACGCAGCCCTACATCATTGATCACATGGCGAGAGAGCGTCCATCCATAGATGGAGGGGACTTTTTGGGGATAGATGTCATAGGGGAGGAGCTGTTTTAAGCAAAAACTCCACTTCTCGGGCCGTGTTTTGAGGTTCATCAAATAGATCCGATCGATCCCTTCAATAGATGAATGAAAGGGATCGTCGGGAATGTCGATCAAATGGTCTTGGATCGATCCAAAGAGGAGGGTGATAAAAAAGAAAGGGATTAGACGCAGAAGGGCTCCGTTTTGGGTTTTTGATTCTGGTCTAGGACGATCTCTTGGGATCTGCTTTTGATGAGCTGATCGATCTTTTGCTCGGCAGAATTGAGAGCATGCGTGCAGGTGCGCATCAGGTTTTCTGCCTCTTCAAAGAGCTTGAGCGATTCTTCAAGGGGCGTTTTGCCGTTGTTCATCTGCTCTAAGATTTTTTCTAGACGCTGAAAGGCTTGTTCATAAGAGAGGGTCATGGAGGATCACCTGGTTAATTGTGGCTTCGATTTTCCCATCATGGAGGAGGGCTGTCAAGTGGGTGGTTGGCTCTACTTCTTTTGCCGATAAGATGAGAGATCCATCATTTTTTTGCAAAAGGGCATACCCTTTGTTCAAAAGATTTTTTGGGTTCACCGATCGGAGATGTTCGGATAGGTGGTGAAATTTCTCTTTTTTCGTCTGTACTGTCGTAGTGATGGCAAGTTTGAATCTTTCCGGATACGACTTCAGCTCTTTGCGCAGCATCCCAATCTGGTTGGATGGTCGAAGAAGCTCAAGCCTTTCTCGATAGGATTGGAGTTTTTTTCTCCCTTCTCGAATGGCTCGGAGGATGCTTTCGTCAAGAGCGTTTCTGAGAGAGTCGGTTTTCTGGATCGGAAATGAGAGGAGCATGAAGGGAGAGCTCAATAGGGGGTGTTTCCGGATCGCATCGAGATGGAGCCTTCCTTGCCTTATTTGGGCAGAGATCCGAGAAGAGAGAAAGGTCTCGCTATTTTTGAGGAATTTGAGCAGATTTGCCTTCTCAGCGGTCACCATTTCGGCTGCGGCGGAAGGGGTGGGCGCTCTTACGTCAGCGACAAAATCGGCAATGGTGAAATCGGTTTCGTGACCGACTGCTGAGATGATCGGGATCTTCGATTCGTAGATTGCTTTCGCCACAATCTCTTCATTGAAGGCCCAGAGATCTTCAATGCTGCCGCCTCCTCGACCGACAATGAGTACATCGGCGAGTTCATAGCGGTTGAAATCGTGGATGGCTTGGGCAATTTCTTGAGCAGCGCCCACTCCTTGGACTTTCACCGGGTTGAGAATGACCTGAAAGCCCGAAAACCTGCGGGTCAAGATATGGATGATGTCCTGGATCACAGCTCCAGTGGGACTTGTGACGACACCGATTTTTTTGGGGAATTTAGGCAGAGCTTTTTTGCGCCCAGGATCGAACCACCCTTTTTGATGGAGAATCTCTTTGAGTTGGTGCAGTTTTAAGAGGAGCTCTCCTTGGCCTAAAAATTGGAGTTCTTGGATCACGATTTGGTATTGCCCTCGAGGAGAGTAGAGACTTAAAGAGCCTTTGGCAATCACTTGGTCCCCCTCCTTCGGCATCCGGGAGAGCTGGGCTGCGTTCATTTTAAAGAGAACGGCTGAAATTTGCGATTGTTCGTCTTTCAAACTGAAGTAGAGATGGCCCGAAGATTGGAGCTTAAAATTGCTGATTTCTCCTCGGAGAGACAGAAAACGAAATGTTGGCTCGAGGACCGATTTGATTGCTGAGTTGAGCTCCGAAACGGAAAAGACTTTAGCAGGTGTTTCTGTCATGCTAAGCGATGGTATCAAAAAGGACATTTTTGCATGAAATCAAAGCTTCGTAGCACAATGACCTCAAAAGGAGATGTCGATGAAGAGGAAGTTTTACGCGGTCGGGAATTGGAAAATGTACAAAACGGTAAGAGAAGCCGTTTCTTATCTCGAAGAGCTCCTTCCGTTAATTGAAGGATGTGAAGCCAATCTCTTCCTCGCAGTCCCTTTTACCTCGATTGCTTCGCTTGCTTTAGAAGCCAAGCAAACGCCGGTTGCCATTGGCGCGCAAAACCTGCATGAAGAAAAAGAAGGGCCGTTTACTGGCGAAATTTCGGCTCTGATGCTCAAAGAGGCTGGTGCCGTGTTTGTCCTAATCGGTCATTCGGAGCGGAGAACTCTTTTTGGAGAAACGGAGGAGAGGATCCACCGAAAGGTGATCCGGGCTCTGCAAGACGATCTTCAGCCGATTCTCTGTGTGGGAGAATCTCTGCAAGAAAGGGAGGAAGGGAGGACTGAGGAAGCGTTAAAGCGGCAGATCACCTCGGCGCTTCAAGGGGTCCCCAAGGAAGAGGGAGCCCAATTGATCCTCGCTTATGAGCCTGTTTGGGCGATAGGAACGGGGAAAACGGCTACCGCTGAAATAGTGCAAGAAGTCCATCTCTTTTGCCGGTCTCTATTGGTTCATCTATGGGGAAAAAAAGTGGGGGGCTCGATTTCGATCCTCTATGGAGGTTCGGTAACCCCCGACAATGTCGCTCACCTGATTGCCCAAGAGGATGTGGATGGAGTTTTGGTAGGAGGGGCTTCCTTGGATTGTCTCAAATTTGCTAAGATTGGTGGCAAACTTAACTCAAGGCCCTGATATGACGTTCCTATTTTACCTCTTTCTCTTTTTGTTTATGCTTCTGTGTGCATTGCTTTGCTTTGTCATTTTGATTCAAGAGGCGAAAAGCTTAGGACTCGGCGCTTCTTTTGGGGGCGATGCAGGGGATTCCCTCTTCGGAACCTCTACAGCTGAAGTGCTCAAGCGTTTCACTGCCTATGTTTCGGGTATTTTTTTGATTTCCTGTTTCCTTCTCTCTTTCTGGAGTGCCCATCTCGGTCGTTACCATGAGAAAATAAGGTTCTCACAGATGGAGGAAATCCAAAAATAGATTTGAAAAATAATCCCTAATCGCTATCTTGGATTTGAGAACCTCTTTATTTTCAGTGAGGTATACCGGAAATCGTTCAAAGAGCGAGCTGTTGAATGATTTCTGGTAGAATTCTTAAAGGAGCCCGTTTTGTTGAACGAACAGAGAGAACCTCAAATAAACCCCAGGGAACAAGGGAGCATAGAGATGTCGACTATCACAAAGAAAAAGTTAATTCAAAATATTTCTCAGAAAAAAGGGCTACATCCCAACGATGTGCGCAATGTAGTGCAAGCTTTTTTGGATGAGATGACCGATACCTTGTCGAATGGAGATCGATTGGAGTTTCGCGATTTTGGCGTTTTTGAAATTGTAGAGAGACGGCAGAAAATCGGAAGGAATCCGAAGAATGCAGGGGTTCCGATCGTGATTCCCGCTCGGAAAGCCGTCAAGTTCAGTCCTGGGAAAAAAATGAAAAAATTGATCGAGTAGGTGCTCTTTGGCCTTCGCCCAAAATGCAGACCGGTACCTTTTGCAATTGCGCTCTGCCTGGGCCGCCAAAATCCTTTCGGGGAAAAAGATCGAAGCGGAGAGTTTGCGCCGCCCTTTTCGGGGGCAGCACCCTGTTGCGGAAGTTCTCTCTTCACTGATCGCTCGAGAAACGGAGGTCGATGTTCCTCCATTGAGAGAAGAGGTGGGGCTTCTGTCTCTTGGAGATCTGTGTCAGCTGGCGATCTTGCGCGATCTTGCGGGGGAAGATGGAGAAATTTTGGGCAAGAGCCTCCTCCCGTTTTGCCCTTTTCCGACCCTTTGGAGCCGTGAATCTCAGTATAATGGGAAAGAGGCCGAGGCGTCGATTGATTTGGTTCAGGCTGCTTTTGGCAAGGACTTTGCCCTCTCTGCTGATGTCGACCCCTACTTTTTAGCTCTCGAAAAGAGATTGCCCAATTGGAGAAGATCCTCTTCAGACAGAAAGGGAGGGGAACTTTTTGAAGGTAAAGAGATCGCTTCTCGTTTAGGTTTAGTGAAGAATGGGAATGTGGCAACTTATGCCCTTGCTTTCAAGGGCAAGGGAACTTCTCTTGGAGTCATCCGTGCGGGGAGTGTCGAAATTTCCGCTTTTGGCCCTCAAGTCCATCCATTAAATGACCCCCATCTTTTTGGCATTTATACATCAGATGATCCCTCCTGGATGGCGGTGAACGCGGAGAAAGAGGTGTGGTTTCAGCTCATCCCTTCTTTTGAAACAGATACAATCGACGTCCGTTTTATCGGGATCTCGCCGCAAGTGCCTATTTCATTTGTGTTTTATGTAAAAGCCGACTTTGTCCGATTAGATCAAGATGTTTATTTCCCGAAAAGCTTGCGTCGTTACGGAGGCGATGCAAAGAGATTGATTCTTGAAAAAGGGAACCATTGCCTCTCCATTGAGAATCGATATCCAGGTTCTCTCGAATTGATCCCTCTTGCTGGTGAAAAATGCTTTTGGGGAGCTGATTTCCTCATCGGTTTTCAAATCCCATCGCACGAGGGAAGAGCTCTTTTTCACTTTTCTTGATAGCGCATGGGGGATAGAAGATTTGTTCCTGCATCGATTTCTCTGAAGTGGATCGCTCCATGAGAGCCTTCGATCTCGATCCAGATGGGAAGCATCGTCCGTTTCTCTTGATCGAAGTAGAAGGTGATCTGATAGCCCCCCCATTCAGTTCCATCTTGAGGCCACTTGGTTTGGAAAGCTGAGCACTCTCCCTTCCCTATCTTTTTCCCTTCAAATGTAAAGGGGGGGGTCCATATTTTCCGAATATCCATTTCCCCTTTTTCAGGAGGGGGACCAATTTTTTTTCTCTCCTGTAAAGAAACCTCAGTGAGAGGGACTTTGAGCAAGGTGGCTAGAAGACTTTCTTTCGAAGAGACTGCCACATGGCTGTGTTTTGAAAAGGAATAACAGTCAGTTACCTCTCCCGAACGAAGATCGAACGCAAGCAAGACCCAAGAAGTGTGTCCTGGCGCTCTTTTTTTTACCCATTCGATCCAAGAAGGGGGATAGGGAGAGATTTGTTTAATCGGGGCTGAAATCTCTTCCAAGTAGATTCGATCGGGAGAAAGAGAGCGAATGGTCAATACAGAGACCATTTTCCCCCCCTCTACCACTACATAATCTTTTTCATGCGATTGAGTGAGAAATGTTTGCAATGAAACATCTTGAGAAAAAGCAAAGGAAAAGAAAAAGGCTAGGAAGAATAGATAGAAACTCATAGTGTCTGATTTTCTCATATACCAATAATTATTGCCATCTGCTATGTGAGCAGATATGAACAGAGTGTTCCTTATAGCCTTTCTTTTCTTGGTCAGCTCGGCCCAAGCAGAATCTTTCTATTTAGCCCAAAGTGGGCAGAAAGAGGCCCAAATCCAACAAATCGACCAACAGATTCAAGAATTAGAATCGATGAAAAGAGGATATGAAGCAAAAGCCCTCAGGCATGAGGATCAGGCCGATCGACTCCAATTTGATGATCATACTTACTTAGAGATGAGGCGGCACAATCAGCTGGCTGAAGAAAATCGGAGTAAGGCAGCGGCGGTACAAAAAGAGATTGATCGCCTTCAGGCAGAGAAGAATAAGCTTCTTAATAAGTAGAATATGTTTGCAAAATATTTTATAATGAGTTAATTCTAAGTTAGAGTGAATTAAAAGTTATTCAGAGGTGTCTCGTGAAAAATGTTCGATTGATTGATAAAATTGTATTCTTCTTGCTTCTTCTTGGTGGTTTCAACTGGGGATTGGTAGGTCTTTTTGAGTGGGATCTCGTTGGTGCGATTTTCGGTGGAATGTCTGTTGTGAGCCGATTGATTTACATTTTGATCGGTTTGTCAGCTGTTTACCGATTCGTCATTTGGGTTCGCGCAAAAATCAGTAAGAAGTAACTCAAGTTGCTGATATATATTCGGAATTTTCTCAACGAAGCCAAGGGGGTCCCCCCCTCTTGTATGAGGAGAGAAAGTTCTGAAATTGACCGTTGCAGCCCGCAATCAGCGACGAGGGGCTAGCAAACTGAGTTTAAGTAGTTGTTGTTTCAGCCTCTGGAATTTTTCTGGGGGCTGTAATGTATCCTTGGCGCAATTCTGCACTGTAGACAAGCCATAGTCCAATCGATACGATTCCTGTGCAAAGGAAGATGATTGGTGAAGGCTTCTCATTTAAGAAAAACCAGCTATTCATCGATGCGAATATAGGGCTTAACAGTCCCATGAAGGAGAGGAATGTCGCTGTGAATTTTTTCAGCAAAAATCCGTAGAGATTATAGCAGAGGATGTTGGAAATAAGCGTCATGAAAAGGATTCCTTGCATGAAGGAGCCTACGTAACCGGGTTCGACAGGGATTGGATGCCAGGAGTCGATGAAAAGAGAATGGATCAGGGCGATTCCTCCGCCGATGAACATGCTGATTCCGTTAGCCATAAGAGGGGAGATGGGGGTTCCCATTTTGGGTGTTTGCATGACGAGTCGGAGCAGAATCCATCCATAGGCCGTGCAAGCGGAAGCCGCAACCATGGCAAGTTCCGGCCAGGAGAGAAAAGGAATTGTTGTAACGAGCTCAGAGGCTCCTTTTTGAGCAGCTAGAAGGGGAATAAAGCCGAGAAATCCAATGCCCATTCCAAGCCATTTTCTCCCATTCATTTTTTCTTTAAAATGGAGGTAGGAAAAGAGAGCTGCGAAGAAAGGAGAGAGGCTATAGATAAAGCAAGTCTTGGCTGCAGTCAGATGTTGGAGTCCCCAAAATTCAAAAGCGTTAGTCAAATAAATACTAAACAAAGAGAGAAGCCCTAAAAGGCCCCATTGGCGTAAAGAGAACTTGAATGAAGTTTTCCGAAGTGCCAGATAACCAAGGAGAAGGACTGCTGCGAGGAGCATCCGAAAAGCAGTGAGAAAGATGGGGGGGGAATGTTCGAGGGCCATCTTTGCAAGCGAGAACACACTCGACCAGGAGGCGTACATAAAGAGGACAAGAAAAATATTCATCCCGACCTTTGTTGCCAAAAGGATACTCTATTCAAACATTATAGGCAAAAACTCCCTTTGGGGGTGATTTTACTCCTGTATACCGGAAATGATGCAAAAGCCGGCTTTTGCATCATTTCCGGTATACTCGTTCCTTTTAAAATGTGAATAACATTTTAATGTTTAGTATGATGTAAAAGGTTGTTTTTGTGATTTTGTTTTTTTTGTTAATATAAAATTATGGAGAAATTGTTAAACAGAGGGGTTGTTTATGAATAAAGAACATTTTTTAGGAAGATGGAAAGAACTCAAAGGAAAAATAAAAGAGAAGTGGGGAAAACTTACAGATGATGATATTACCCAAATTAATGGTAAATGGGATCAATTATGTGGAATGCTCCAAAAAAAATATGGGTGGACTAAAGAACATACAGAGCAAGAAATGAATGATTGGTGTTCTTCTTGTGAGCATAAAGGAATGAGACATGATATGAAGGAGTTTAAAAAAGATTCGAAGGGCTGTTGCGACCGAGAACACAAACGAGAAGGCTGTGATTACAACGCAGAAAGGTCTTCTATGGGTGATGAACATAAAAATAAGAAACGAAAAGCTGGATAAATATTTTTCTGCAGGGAGCTCGCAAAACATCTTTTTCAAAGCGAGTTTTGTGGGTTCCTCCCTCCTCAATCCTAAGGGAGGGGTCATCTCGACTCTAAAGCGCCGAGTTCTTTCGTATCCATGGATATGTCGAAAATGTTCAATTTACAATAATAAGTGTGTTGCTTATAATTTATTGTTAAAATAAAAATTGATGGTTTTTGTGTTGGATGTTTTACCGGTAAACCAGGGCGATTGCATGATAAATTATTTGACTCCCAGTAATCTTAGCCTATAAGCCGGATCCCAACCCGCCAGCATTCTTTTAATCCTAATACTTGCTTTCTCGCTTGTATCCGCTTTCAAGAAATTTAAAGCACATCGTTTCAATAGAGAAAAATTCTCCGCTCCATGTCCTGCACGAATCTTGCTTTTATCTTCATTGAAGGTTACATCGAGATGCCAATGCAAACGGATAATTTCTCCCATCCGTTCGGCCCCCGACAACAAGCTCGAGATATAGTACCGTCTTTCCATGGCGGTTTTACCTTTTTCATACCGAGTAGATTGCACACAGATCAGGGATTTCAATCCCTTCCATTC
>DAIDIZ010000002.1 GCA_027451585.1 Chlamydiota bacterium | reverse complement strand
GCTTCCTGACCTTCCACTCTCCCTCGCCGTAAACTTTAACTCCTGTCGAGTCAAATATCACATTGAGTTTCTCTCCAGGCTTTAGGAATTTTCTCAATGGAATCTGAAGGTCTTTAGCTCTACGACAAAACACTGAATAATTACGTTTTTTTGCTTGATAACAAAAAATTTAAAGATTCGGTGACTTGAGAACAAGAAAAAACCTTATCCTAAGCTATTTATGCAACAACGCCACTTGATTTTGTACATTTTTTGAACGAGCAGCTTCAAGGAAATCCCTGTTCGAAATCTTGGAGAATGAGCTCTTTCATTCCTTCTTTCGGATATTGGTTCATATCGAGCCAACGAAAAAGAGGTTCTTTCCGAAACCAAGTGAATTGTCTTTTAGAGAACTGGCGGGTAGCTCTTTTGAACTCTGCTTTGAATTGCGTAAGGTCTTCTTCAGTTTGCTTCGATTCAAGAAAGGCAATCGCTTGTCGGTAGCCAATGGCTTGGGCGGCGGAAGTGTTGTTTTTTAGCCCCTTCTCAAGAAGTGAGCGGACTTCATCGAGGAATCCCGCTTCGAGCATCTCATCACAGCGCGTTTCAATTCTCTCATAGAGAATCTCTCTTGGGTAATAAAGAAACCAACACCGGAAATCGTAGTCCTGCTGATTGAGGCTTTCTGGTTTCGGAAACTCGCTCACTTTTTTTTCTGAAAGGGCGATGATTTCGAGCGCTCGAACGATCTTGTGTCGATCTTTTTCTCCAATGGTGGCCGCATATTCGGGATCGATCATTTGCAGTCTTTCGTAGAGAGCTTCGGATCCAAGATTCTCCAGCTGTTTTTCGATTTGTTTTCGAACCTTGGGATTGGAAGGAGGTCCCATTGGGGCTCCGTAGAGGAGTGCGTGGATATAAAAGCCCGATCCCCCCACAACGATCGGGACATTTTCTCTCTGCAAGATCTCTTCAATGGTGGCTTTGGCTAGCTTTGCAAACTCTGCTACATTGAAGGGATCGTGAATATCTCGGATGTCGATCAGATGGTGAGTGATAAGCCCTCTTTGCTCTGGAGCTGCTTTCGCCGTCCCGATGTCCATGCCTCTGTAGACTTGGCACGAATCGGCAGAAATTACCTCCCCCCCAATCGCTTGAGCAAGAGCAATTGAAATTTCTGTTTTCCCGCAGGCGGTGGGCCCCGAGATCACAAGAATTCTTTTTTTAGGGGGTGGGACGAAAACCTTTTTTTGAAGAGGTTTCGCTTCGAAGAGAGGGAGGGTCTTTGGCATACTCTTGAGAGTATCCTTCACTGAATGATTTCTAGATGGATTCTTTGCCCTAAACGGGCCCCAATAGACATCGCCAAGGTTCTTAAGGAACGGATCACATTTCCTTTGCGGCCGACGACTTTTCCCACATCCTCTGGAGCAACCCGGATTTCAATTAAAACGCCGGCTTGACTTTCGACAGATCGGATGTCGACTTGCTCAGGGATATTCACCATGTTCTTGATCAGATAAGCAACAAATTCTTCCATATAAGAGTCTCCTAAAACGGGAAAGCGATGAGAAGTACAATAGTCCAAGCAGAGATTGAATTCAACTTCTTGTATAAAAAGAGTCTCTTTGGTAAACTTCTAGGGATCTTTTTACACGTATCAAATTAGGCAAACCAATATGGATTTCTCCGATCTTTCTGAAACAACTCAACATCAACACCCCATTTCAACAGAGAAAGCGGAGGAAAGAGGAGAGGAGTCTTCCCGGTGGAGTCAGGCATTTATTGAGTTTTCTCGGAAATTTCAAGAGTTGCCGACTCCCGAGGAGAGGATCGCTTGTGGACTTGCCTTTATGAAAGGTGCCATTTCTCAAGAAGGGAGTCCTAGGTTCAGAGAATTTTGGGAGTCTCGACGTCTTGTGTTGCCTGTTTTTAAAGAGAATGTGAATGGAGCGGTTCGTCCCAAGTTATGGGGGGAGTATGTCGAACTCACTGTGGAGGCTCGACGACTCAAGGAGATTTTGGAGGAGCAGAGTGCTTTTGCAACCGAACAAATCGATCTGGCTATTCAGGCAATAGAAAAAGATCTCTCTGGTTTTCAAGATCTTTTATCTCATGGGTCCCAGCTTGATTGGCCTGAGGTTCCAAGATCGCTTTATCCCAAGATCGGTGCTTATCAGAAACTCCAACAAGAACTAACTCTTTTGAATGCTTTTGCTAGCAGGCTCAATGGGCTGCGCAAAGAAGTCATCAAGACAGACATGCGTATCCGATTTAAGACCAAGTTTTTTAAACGCCTCTCTGAAATTGGTGATCAAATTTTCCCAAAAAGAAAAGGGATGATCGATAAAGTGAGCTCCGAGTTTGAGAAAGATGTCTCCGATTTTGTTTCTCGTTATTTTCAAGGGGATCAAGTGGTAGGCGCTCCTTATTATGCTTTGCGTGAAGAGATTAAGTCTTTGCAGTCTTTTGCAAAACTTCTCACATTAAGCAGCGCAGTCTTCAGTCGGACAAGGCTTTTGATGAGCGAATGTTGGGATAAGGTAAAAGTGCTCGAAAAAGAACATAAAAAGGCTGTTCTTGAAAAGAAACAAGCTTCTTCTGATACTTCGGGCGCCATCCGGGCCAAAATTGAGGAATTAAAGCAGAACTCTGGAGCGATGTCTCTGCGCGATTTAGACCGAGAAATTGATCAAATTGTAGCTGAAATGAGGGCTGTCTATCTCGATCGAGATGATGTTCGTTCCTTAAGAGATGCGCTGTCTGAGCTTCGGCTCCCTCACATCGCAGCGCAGGAGAAAAAAGCGCAAGAACTTGAACTAGTTGAGCAAGAAAAGCTTCGCCTAAAGAGAGAAAAACTGGCCCAAATCAAAGAAGAGATGGCAGATCTTGTACAGAAAGGGGGACAGCATGAGCTCGAGTTCTTGCTTGCTCGCTTCAAAGATCTCGAATTGATGATCCAGACTCTCGATGCGTCAAAAGTCGAAAAGCAGCAGCTCGAAAGGCAGCTTCGCCCTCTCAAAGATCTTATTGCCGACCGAAAAGAGCACTCTCTGATGAATTTGAGTGATGATGATCGGAAGATTTTGGATAATTATCGCCTTGTTCTCCAACAAAAAAAGCAGCGACGTCAGGAAATTAAAGAACTTGTCGATGGCTATCGAAAAACCCTCGGTTCTTCTAGTTTGGATTTTGAAAAAGGGTTCCAATTAAGAGAACTTCTTGACCAAGAAAAAGAGCGTTTGGATAAGACCAACGCGGCTATTGAAGAGATCGAAAATAAGATTTCTGAGCTTGAGCAGAAATAAGGTCGAATTGTCTATCCATCGGAGGCTGTGAAAAATCCCGTGAGGGAATTGTTCCCTGTTCGCGCCTCTTCTCTCAAAGCAAGCTTCACACTACCTCTAGAGTTAGGAGTCCGAAAGTCGAGGTTAAGGCGGTATTGTCTAGATTCAGATAAGATGAAGCGTCCAGGCGCGCGCAAATGGTATAAGCCCTTTTCCCCATCTACCCCGCCAATCCAAAAATCGAGTTAAGAGGATCTGTGAGCGATTAAATCAATTGCTATCTTCTTCATTCTTAGATAGATGTGTAAAAAACCGCTTGATCGATTGGGCGACAGGGATGCTTGAAGGCCGAAGGTTTGGAGAAATTGGGGAGGGGAAGTGATCACTGTTTCTATCGACTCGCCATTATACACATGAATCAGAAGAGCCGCAAGCCCAGCTGAGATGAGGGCGTCGGTAGAGGCAGAAAAAAAGATTTTCCCTTCCTTGAGATTTCCTGTGAGATAAAGACTGCTTTGACATCCGCGAACGAGATTTTCTTCCATTTTATCCCTCGGATCTAACAAGGGAAGCTCTTTTCCTAGATCGATAATCAAAAGATATTTTTCCTGAGGGCTTTGTAAGGAGGAAAATTGTTCTTTTAATCCTTCGATTTTTTCCTCTATGGTAAGGGTGGTAGTCATGAAAATCCCTTGATTTTTCCACCATCATATCGAGGTTGGTTTTTTAAAGGTACCCCCCCCTTTCTCTCTCGTACGGGAGAATTTTTGTTGACAAAATGAAGGTATTGTTGTTTGATTGTAAGCATTTCCGAGAAAAATCCCTATGTCGAAAGAAGAAACAATCAAAATGGAAGGCAAAGTTGAAGAACTTTTGCCGAATATGACTTTCAGCGTTGTCCTCGAAAATGGCATGCGTGTCATTGCTCATTTAAGTGGAAAAATGCGGATGCGCAACATTCGAGTCTATGCCGGTGATTCAGTCACTGTGGAGATGTCTCCGTACGACTTGACCAAAGCTCGCATCGTCTATCGTCAGAAATAGGGAATAGGTTTGGAAAAGGATTGATTATATTGTTCAAGTACCTTAAACTCGCTTGGTTTTAAAAACAGCTCATAAGCGCCCAGGTAGCTCAGTGGTAGAGCACTTGCATGGTAAGCAAGTGGTCGTAGGTTCAATTCCTATCTTGGGCAATGAAAACGGAGGATCATTAGAAAATGGCTAAAGAAGCTTTTCAAAGAAAGAAACCCCACGTCAACATCGGTACCATTGGTCACGTTGACCATGGAAAAACGACTCTCACTGCAGCGATCACGAAAGTTCTCGCTGAAAAAGGACAGGCAAAATTCAGAGACTATGCGTCCATTGACAATACGCCTGAAGAAAAAGCACGCGGAATTACGATCAACGCTTCTCACGTAGAATACGAGACTGCGAACCGACACTACGCTCACGTAGACTGCCCAGGTCACGCTGACTATGTCAAAAACATGATCACGGGTGCGGCTCAGATGGACGGGGCAATCCTCGTTGTGGCTGCAACTGATGGTCCTATGCCTCAAACAAAAGAACACATCCTCCTCGCTCGCCAAGTGGGCGTGCCTGCGATCGTCGTTTTTCTCAACAAGATGGACATGATCGGCAAGGGAGATGAGGAACTCGTCGAGCTCGTCGAAATGGAGTTGACCGAACTTCTCGAATCCAAAGGATACAAAGACGTTCCAATCATCCGAGGTTCTGCTCTAAAAGCTCTTGAAGGAGATCCTCAGTACGTCAAGTCAATTCTCCAGTTGATGGAAGTTGTTGATCAGAAGATCCCAACTCCAGCACGAGAAGTTGATAAGCCGTTCTTGATGCCGATCGAAGACGTTTTCTCTATCTCTGGCCGAGGAACTGTGGTTACAGGTCGAGTGGAGAGAGGTCGCGTCCGAGTTAACGATAAAATCCAGCTCGTTGGTATTAAAGAAACTCGAGACACTGTGGCAACAGGTCTTGAAATGTTCAACAAAATCCTTGACGAAGCATTGGCAGGGGAAAACGTTGGTGTTCTTCTCCGCAGCATCGAAAAAGACGATGTAGAGCGAGGAATGGTTTTGGCAGCTCCCGGAACGTGCACACCTCATACAAAATTTAAAGGAACTGTGTACATCCTCACGAAAGATGAAGGGGGGCGCCATAAGCCGTTCTTCACTGGCTACCGTCCTCAGTTTTACTTCCGTACCACTGACGTGACGGGAACCGTTGAATTGCCGCAAGGGACTGAAATGGTGATGCCAGGGGATAATGTCGAAATTACCGCTGAGCTTATCCATCCTGTTGCCATGGAAGAAGGAATGCGATTTGCGATCCGTGAAGGGGGCCGAACTATCGGTGCTGGAACGGTTTCGAAAATCATCAAGTAGTTTTTTGATGGAAGAGCTTCTTTTTTTTCTGGAGTTTTGTTCGGCAAACGTGATTTAATGGGCGTCGGAAAAAATCATTCTGAGAAGAAGCTCTTCCAGTTCGAGGGTGTGTAGCTCAGCTGGTAGAGCAGCGATCTCCAAAGTCGCCGGTCGGGGGTTCGAGTCCCTCCGCACTCGATTATAAGGTGAGGAAATGTCCATGTCTGCTGTTTCAATGGGGGAAAGAAAAAAACTTTCTTTCTTCAGAGAAGTGCAAAATGAATTGAAGAAAGTGTCTTGGACCTCCAAGGGAGAGCTCCTTCTTTGTACAAAGGTAGTCATTTTTTCTACATTTTTCTTTGGGCTTTCGATCTATGGGGTCGATTTAACGATCCGAAGCGTTTTAGAAGGAATTTCTAGCCTTCTTCGGGTGATATTTGGGTGATGCGTTATGCAGAAATGGTATGTCGTACAGGTAATTTCTAGTCACGAAAAAAAAGTGAAAAAGACTCTTGAAGAATATCTCGATGCCAAAGGGATGAGAGAGGCAATTTCTGAAATTTTGATCCCGACTGAAAATGTGGCTGAAGTAAAGCGAGGACACCAGAAAGTCAGTGAAAAAAGGATGTGGCCGGGGTACCTACTCGTCAAGATGGACATGAGTGATGAATCTTGGTCCTACATCAAAGAAACTGCGGGCGTTATCGATTTTCTCGGGGGGGAAAAACCAGTTCCTCTCACGGAAAAAGAAGTACAAGACATCATGAGTGAACTTGCAGATCGCCAGAAAGGGGTCGTGCAAAAACACAAAGTCGATGTGGGTGATCGTGTCAAAATCACCGACGGCGTATTCGTGAACTTTGTGGGCGTTGTGACAGAGGTAAACCATGAAAAGGGGCGCCTCAGCGTAACAGTCTCCATTTTTGGTCGCGATACTCGCGTAGATGACCTTGAGTTTTGGCAAGTGGAACAAGCCACTGCTGAAAACGCAAGTTAATGAGGTAGACCTCATTCAGGGTTCACTGTTCGGGAGCTTGTTTTGACCAGTTCAAAATACCCCAGAATTCGGAGATCTCTGTTTTGTGGCCTACCTTCGAATTGGGGAGAAAATCGAAAGGTTTTCGTTAAATTGAGTTTTTCCAAGGGAAGGCTCTGAACTCAAAAAGAGGGTTATGGCAAAAAAGCTAATAAAAGTTGTCAAGTTGCAGATTCCGGCAGGGAAGGCGAATCCAGCCCCACCGATCGGTCCCGCTTTGGGATCGGCTGGGATCAACATCATGGCCTTTTGCAAAGAATTCAATGCAAAAACGCAAGATAAAGCGGGGGACGTTCTCCCGGTCATTATCTCCGTTTACTCTGACAAAACATTTTCTTTTGTCATGCGTCAACCCCCTGTGTCCCGAATGATCCTCAAAGAGCTCGGACTTGAATCTGGCTCTAAGGTTCCTAATCGAGATAAGGTGGGTAAACTCACTCGTGCTCAAGTCAAAAAGATCGCTCGGCAGAAAAAAGAAGATATGCGAATCATTACTGACGAAGCGGCCGAAATGATGGTAGCAGGAACAGCTCGCTCCATGGGCGTAGATATTGTGGAGGGGTAATCAATGGCTAGTAAAAGATCTAAGCGAATGAAGCAGATTGATCAGATGATCGATCGCAATAAGCTCTACTCCCTTGAAGAAGCCATTCAGATATTGAAGAAGTGTCCTCAGCCGAAATTCAATCAGTCGCTTAACCTTTCTTTAAAAGTGGGCGTTGACGTGAAGAAATCGGATCAGCAAGTGCGAGGAACTGTTTCTCTTCCTCACGGAACGGGACAGGATATCAAGGTAGTTGTCATTGCAAAAGGTGATAAAGTCAAAGAAGCTCTCGATGCCGGAGCCGAATTTGCCGGAGCCGATGAACTTCTTGAAAAAATCAAGGGAGGATGGACCGATTTTTCTGCTCTGATTTCAACTCCTGACATGATGAGAGAAGTTGGAAAGCTCGGGAAAGTCCTGGGACCCAGGGGCCTTATGCCCACTCCAAAAGCGGGAACCGTCACCAATGACATCGGAAAGGCTGTCAAAGAGGTGAAGGCTGGAAAAATTGAGTTCAAAGTAGATAAGACAGGGAACATCAATAATGCTGTAGGAAAAATTTCCTTCCAAGAGACCGCTCTTGTAGAGAACTTGATGTCTCTCTTACAGGCGATTGTTCGAGCAAGACCTGCAAGCGCGAAGGGTGTTTTCCTCCGCTCTCTGTATGTCTCTTCGACAATGGGTCCTGGATTGAAAATTGATGCACAATCCCTTGCACTCGGATAAAGGAGAATATTCATGAGAAAAGAAAAACCTCTTTTATTAGATGAGATCAAACAAAAGATTGATGCATCTAAATCCATCATTATCACCCGTTATAATCGACTGGAACCAAACGTATCTTGGTCGTTTCGACATGCTCTTGCTAGCAAAGGGAGTATGTTTGAAGTCGTTCGCAAACGAGTGTTTTTAAAAGCTGCTTCCCTGTCGGGCATGACTCTCGATGAAAACCTGTTAACAGGTCACGTCGGAGTGGTTTTCATCGGTCAAGATGACGCGATGGCCCCCGCAAAAGTGGTCTTTGAGTTTTCTGAAAGCAATGGTCAAATCTTTCAAGTCCTCTGTGGATCTGTTGAGGGGAAACTCCTTCCAGGCTCAGAACTTGAAATGTTGTCCAAGTTACCAGGAATCGATGAAATGAGAGCGACAATGCTCGCCCTGTTTACTTCGCCGATGTCGCAAATGCTTTCCGTGATGGAAGCTGCGATAGCAGAGCGTTCAGAGCAAAAAAGTTAAGATTTTAGGAGAAATTTACCCATGAGTCACAATCTCGACGACCTCGCAGAAAAGTTAAGCCTGTTATCTGTATTGGATATGGCTAAGTTAAAAGAAATGTTGGAACAAAAATGGGGAGTCAAGGCAGCTGTTGCTGTAGCTGCTGCTCCATCCGGAGCTGCCCCTGCTGCTGCGGCTTCAGAATCAACTGAGTTTAAAGTGACTCTCGAAGGCCCAGTACCTGATGATAAGAAAATCAGTGTTATTAAGGCTGTTCGCGAGTTGACAGGCCTTGGTCTCAAAGAAGCGAAGGATATTGTAGAAGGAGCACCAAAAGAGCTCAAAGCTGCAGCTCCTAAAGCAGAAGCCGAGACAATGAGAGATAAACTCCAGGCAGCTGGCGCGAAAGTGACCCTCAAAGGTCTCTAACGAACGGTGTTTTCCCCCTGATAAAAAAGGGGGAATGTTGAGTTGAGAGAAGATGTTCCCTGTGGACATCTTCTGCTTTTTCTGTATATTTTTAAGGGACTGTTATCCTTTTTCACAGTTCCGTGCTGTTTACAAGAAGACCCCTTTGAAGGTCTACAATTGAGGAGCGAATTTCATGTTAAAAAAGCCGCCTAAGCGGGTGAGTTTTCGCGAACGGGAAGAGATCATCGATCTCCCCAACTTGATCGAAATCCAGATCAAGTCGTACAACTTATTCCTTCAATCTCATCTACTTCCTAGCGAAAGAGAAAACATTGGCCTGCAGGAAGTATTCAACGAAATTTTCCCGATTAAGTCCTATGACGAAAAGACGGTTTTGGAATTTATTTCTTACAATTTAGGGGTTCCGAAATATTCTCCTGAAGAGTGCATTCGACGAGGGATTTCTTATAACGTCACCCTCAAAGTCAAGTTCCGTTTGACCGATGAAACAGGAATCAAAGAAGAAGAAGTCTACATGGGGACGATCCCTGTGATGACCGACAAAGGAACGTTCATCATCAACGGGGCCGAACGGGTCATTGTTTCCCAACTCCACCGCTCTCCTGGGCTTTCTTTTGAGCAGGAAAGACATCCTAAAGGGACAATTATCTATTCTTTCCGGATCATTCCTTACAGAGGAAGTTGGTTAGAGGCTTCTTTCGATAGTAACGACCTGATTTATGTTTACATTGACCGAAAGAAAAGACGTCGCAAGATTCTCGCTTCTACATTCATCCGTACTTTAGGCTATTCAACTGATGCTGACATTATTGAAGAGTTTTTCGAAACTGTCAAAGTCAAACTCAAGTCAGAAAAAGATTTTGTAAAACTCGTTGGGAAGATCCTTGCAGAAGATGTGGTGGATGAACAAACGGGCTCTGTCTTTGGTAAGGCAGGAGAAAAATTAACTACCGCGATGCTCAAACGGATGCTCGATGAGGGAATCCAGGCTGCCCGTATTGCAGAAGAAGCTGATGAGACCCATCCGGTGATCAAGATGCTCGCAAAGGATACAACCGATTCTTATGAATCTGCTCTCAAAGATTTCTATCGGAAGATCCGTCCTGGTGAACCTCCTACTCTTTCTAATGCCAGATCTGCTATCATGCGCCTTTTCTTCGATCCGAAGAGATATAACTTGGGCAGAGTCGGCCGCTACAAACTCAACCGAAAATTGGGTTTGAGTGTCTCTGATGAAGAGATCAATGTGGTCACTTTACGCAAAGAAGATGTAATTGCGGCTTTGAAATACCTTATTCGACTGAAGCTCGGCGATGAGAATGCACATGTAGATGATATCGATCACTTGGGCAATCGACGTGTTCGCTCTGTTGGAGAATTGATCCAAAACCAGTGTCGGATTGGTTTGGCTCGTATGGAAAAGATCATCAAAGAGAGAATGAATCTCTTCGACTTCTCTTCTGACACAATGACTCCAGGTAAAATTGTCTCTGCTAAGGGGTTGGCTGGCGTTCTCAAAGACTTTTTTGGTAGATCTCAGCTCTCCCAATTCATGGACCAAACAAACCCGATTTCTGAGTTGACTCACAAAAGACGATTATCTTGCTTAGGACCTGGTGGTTTGAATCGAGAACGCGCTGGATTTGAAGTGCGCGACGTGCACGCTTCTCACTATGGCCGTATCTGCCCGATCGAGACTCCTGAGGGACCGAACATTGGACTGATTACTTCTCTTTCTACTTTTGCAAAAATCAACGAGTTTGGATTTATCGAAACTCCTTATCGGATCGTTCGAGAAGGTATTGTAACCGATGAAATCGAGTACATGACGGCTGATCAGGAAGCAGACTACATTGTCACGCAAGCCTCGACTCCGTTGGACGACCAAGGGATGTTTCAGGAGAATCTTTGCTGGGCTCACCAAAGAGGGGAACCGATGGAAATCGAGACCTCCAAAATTACCCACATGGACGTCTCTTCTAAGCAGCTTGTTTCCATTGTAGCGGGACTCATCCCGTTCCTCGAGCATGACGACGCGAACCGAGCCTTGATGGGCTCTAACATGCAGCGTCAGGCGGTCCCTCTTTTGATTCCTGAAGCTCCTCTTGTGGGAACGGGACTTGAAGGGAGATCAGCTCGAGACTCGGGTGCGGTTATCGTTGCTGTAGAAAATGGAGTTGTTGAGTACGTCGATGGCTTCAAGATCGTAGTGGCTCCGAAAGACAATCCACTCAACAAACACACCTATGTCCTCAAGAAATTCATGCGCTCCAACAGCGGAACTTGCATTAGCCAAACGCCTCTTTGCAATGTAGGAGATAAAGTGGTCGCAGGGGATGTGTTGGCGGATGGCCCTGCAACGGATAAAGGAGAGATCGCTCTCGGGAAAAACGTTCTTGTGGCCTTTATGCCATGGTGTGGATACAACTATGAAGATGCGATCATTATCTCTGAGAAGTTGATCCGTGAAGATTATTATACTTCCATCTATCTCGAAGAATTTGAGCTCACTGCCCGCGATACGAAGCTCGGAAAAGAAGAGATTACAAAAGATATTCCCAATGTCTCCGAAGAGATGCTCAAAGATCTCGGGGATGATGGGATTATTCGGATCGGCGCTCTCGTCGAGCCGGGTACGATTTTGGTTGGGAAGATCACTCCGAAATCGGAAACTGAATTGTCTCCAGAAGAGCGTCTTTTAAGAGCGATTTTCGGAGAAAAAGCGGCCGATGTGAAAGATGCCTCCCTGACAGCACCTCCGGGAACGGAAGGGGTTGTGATGGATGTAAAAGTCTTCTCAAGACGAGATCGTTTATCGAAAACGGATGATGAACTTGTCGAAGAGGCGACTCGGATTAAAGATATTCACTCAGGGTATAAGGCGAAAGAAGCAGAACTCCAAGTCGAGTTCCACGAAAAATTGGGAGCTCTTCTCCTCAACGAAAAAGCGCCTTCTTCTATCATGCATAGAAAGAGTGGAGAGGTCATCGTCGAAGAGGGTCAAGTGATGACTCAAGAGACCATTGAAACTCTCGAAAGTGAGAAGGCTGAAGATCTTCTCATGGCCGATAAAGAGATTTATGTTGAGCTTAAGAAGATTTTACGAGACTTTGAACATGCCTACCAAAACCTCCAAATGCAGCATCGATCAGAAATTGAATTCATGCGCAAAGGGGATACCGATCTCGATCCTGGAGTGATTCGTCAAGTCAAGGTCTACGTGGCAGCCAAGCGAAAGCTCCAAGTGGGAGATAAAATGGCGGGGCGTCACGGAAACAAGGGGGTTGTGGCCAAGATCGTCCTCGAGGCCGATATGCCTTATCTCTCTAACGGCGATACAGTCGAGATGATTTTGAATCCTCTCGGAGTTCCTTCTCGTATGAATATGGGTCAGCTCTTGGAAACTCATCTTGGGTACGCAGCGAAAAAAGCAGGAATCTGGGTGAAGAGCCCTGTTTTTGAAGGCTTCCCCGAATCGAAAATTTGGGAGATGATGAAAGAGCAGTCGATGTTTGAGAACGGAAAGGCTTATCTCTTTGATGGAAGAACCGGAGAGCGCTTCGACAACCGCATTGTGGTGGGCTATATCTATATGCTCAAACTCAGTCACTTGGTTGCCGATAAAATCCACGCTCGCTCGATTGGTCCTTATTCGCTTGTCACTCAGCAACCGCTTGGTGGTAAAGCGCAGAAAGGAGGTCAGCGATTCGGAGAGATGGAGGTATGGGCCCTTGAAGCTTATGGCGCAGCTCACCTTCTCCAAGAGATGTTGACTGTTAAGTCTGATGATGTTGCGGGAAGAACTCGCATTTATGAATCGATTGTCAAGGGAGAGAATACGCTTGTGGCGGGAACTCCTGAGTCGTTTAACGTACTTGTAAAAGAGATGCAAGGTTTGTGTCTCGATATCCGTACAGAATTTGTTGAATAATGTTCCCAAGGTAAGGAGAAGTTGGAGAGATGTCGCAACCATTTGATGCTGATGAAGATGTAAGAAGCTCCCATTTCGATAAGGTCACGATTAAAATTGCTTCCGAAGACGTGATTCGGAACCAGTGGTCTCGAGGAGAGGTAAAGAAACCTGAGACGATTAATTATCGCACATTCAAGCCTGAAAAAGGGGGTCTGTTTTGCGAAAAGATTTTTGGTCCCACCCGAGATTGGGAATGTGCGTGCGGGAAGTACAAGAAGATCAAACACAAAGGAATTGTGTGTGATCGATGTGGTGTGGAAGTAACGATTGCGAAAGTGCGCAGAGAGCGAATGGCTCATATTGAGCTGGCTGTTCCTGTTGTTCACATTTGGTTTTTCAAAACCATGCCCTCTCAAATCGGGAATATCCTAGGTCTTTCTACCTCAGAACTCGAGCGGGTGATTTACTACGAAGAGTATGTGGTAACAGATCCTGGTCGCAGCGAATTGCAGCGGAAACAACTTCTCAACGATAACGAATATCGAGAAGCGCAAGAGAAGTGGGGTTCTGATGGATTCAAGGCGAAGATGGGGGGAGAAGCGGTTCAAGACCTTTTAAAAAGTGAAGACCTGGCCAATCTCGTCGTCGACTTGAAAGACAAATTGCGTAAGACAAAGTCGATGCAAGCACGCATGAAGCTTGCAAAAAGGCTTAAAATTGTAGAAGGTTTTTCGACCTCCTCCAATCAATCGGATTGGATGGTTCTTTCTGCTGTCCCCATCATTCCTCCAGATCTTCGCCCTCTCGTTCCTTTGGATGGAGGTCGCTTTGCCACTTCCGATTTGAACGATTTGTATCGACGGGTCATCAACAGAAATAATCGACTCAAATCGATTTTGAAACTCAAAACGCCGGATGTGATCATCCGCAACGAGAAAAGGATGCTTCAAGAGGCAGTCGATGCTCTCTTTGACAATGGCCGTCATGGACATCCAGTCATGGGTGCGGGAAACCGTCCGTTGAAATCTCTTTCTGAAATGTTAAAGGGAAAGCAGGGACGTTTCCGTCAAAACCTCCTTGGAAAACGGGTCGACTATTCCGGCCGTTCTGTGATCGTTGTCGGCCCTGAGCTCCGCTTTAATCAGTGCGGTTTGCCGAAAAAGATGGCTCTTGATCTCTTTGAGCCATTTATTGTTAAGAGACTCAAGGATTTAGGTCACGTTTACACCATTCGTTCTGCGAAGAAAATGATCCAAAAACAGGCTCCTGAAGTATGGGATGTGTTGGAAGAGATCATTAAAGGGCACCCCGTCTTGCTCAACCGAGCGCCCACACTGCACCGATTGGGAATCCAAGCTTTTGAGCCTGTTTTAATTGAAGGGAAGGCGATCCGTATTCACCCTCTTGTCACCCCTGCGTTCAACGCCGACTTTGACGGGGACCAAATGGCGGTTCACGTTCCTCTCTCCATTGAAGCGCAGCTCGAAGCCAAATTGCTCATGATGGCACCCGACAATATTTTCCTTCCTTCTTCAGGAAAACCGGTTGCAGTTCCAGCTCAGGATATGATCTTGGGCCTTTATTATCTGATGCATGATCCTGTCATCCATCCCGATAAAGAAGGTCGTCGAGTCAAAACATTTAGCGGCGCGGAAGAGGTCTTGATGGCTCTCCATGCGAGCGGTAGCTACAATTGGTATAAAGAAGGTCATGAGAAGGGGCGCCTCGATAATTTGGGTAGAGGAATTCATATCCATGAGAAGATCAAGGTACTCGTTGATGGGGGCATTATTGAAACAACTCCTGGTCGAGTGATTTTCAATACGATTGTGCCTAAAGAGCTTGGGTTCCAGAACTACGTTTTGCGTAAGAAAAGACTCTCAGAGCTCGTTCTCGAATGTTATAAGAAAATTGGCCTTGAAGCGACCGTTCATTTCCTCGATAAGATGAAAAACCTTGGATTTGCGGAAGCGACAAAAGCTGCGATCTCCATGGGGACATGTGATATCAAGGTTCCAGCTCATAAGAAAACTGTACTTGCTGAAGCCGCCAAACGAGTAGCTGTTGTGAAAAAACAGTACGAGGATGGGATCATCACAGAAGGGGAAAGACACTCCAAGATCATCAGTATCTGGACAGAGGTGTCTGATAAGCTCTCTGAAGATCTCTTCAAACTCATTTATGATACTTCCTCAGGAGCTTTGAATCCCTTGTACCTTATGGTGGATTCAGGTGCGAGAGGGAACAAGTCGCAGGTTAAACAGTTAGGAGCTCTTCGAGGTTTGATGACCAAACCGACGGGAGAGATCATTGAATCCCCGATTACAGCGAACTTCCGAGAGGGGTTAACGGTGATGGAGTACTTCATCTCGACGCACGGAGCTCGTAAAGGTCTTTCCGATACTGCTCTTAAAACAGCCGATTCTGGGTATCTTACACGACGACTCGTTGACGTAGCCCAAGATGTGATCATCACAAGAGAAGATTGCGGAACAATCAACGGGATCGAAGTTGGCGCAATTAAGCAAGGGATGGAAGAACTTCTCCCGATTAAAGATCGTATTTACGGAAGGACAGTTCTTGAAGATATCTATCTTCCGGGAGACAGTAAAAAAATTCTTGCTCGAGCAGGAGATGTTCTCACCAACCCTCAAGCAGAAGCGATCGATGATGCAGGGATAGAATCCATCCGGATTCGATCTGCTCTTACATGTGAGAGCCGTCGCGGTATTTGTGCGAAGTGCTATGGGCTCAATCTTGCCACAGGGAATCTGGTGGGCATGGGAGAGGCCATCGGTATCATCGCAGCGCAGTCTATCGGGGAACCTGGAACGCAGCTCACGATGAGAACGTTCCACCTTGGAGGGATTGCTTCTGCGGGAGTTAGCCCAGAGATGATCGCAGAGAAAGAGGGTGTTCTTGTTTACATGGATCTTCGTGTTGTCCAGAACGAAGAAGGGCACTTTCTTGCGCTCAATAAGAATGGGCTACTCCAAGTGGTTCGCGATGAGGGAAGATCTCTCGATGATTACAAGAAACTCCTCAACAACAAATCGATTGAACCTCTTCAAAGCTTCTCTGTAGAGCTCGGAGCGAAGATCCTCTTTGGCGATGGCACCAAAGTCAAGAAAGGGGAAAAAGTATGCCAGTGGGAGCAACATAGCAGTCCGATCATTTGCGAACGCCCAGGATACGTCAAATACGAAGATCTCGTCGAAGGGATCTCGGTCATGCGTGAGGTCAATAAGCAAACAGGTCAGGTGGAGCTGATTGTGAAGCAGCATCGAGGAGAGCTCCACCCCCAGATCGTCATCTATGCCGATGTCGATTGTACTGAGTTGGTCGGAACCTATGCGATTCCGGCTGCGGCTGTGATTACAGCGAGAGAAGGTCAGAAAGTGGCTGCTGGTATGGTCCTTGCTAAATTGCCTCGAGGGGCGATCAAGACGAAGGATATTACCGGGGGATTACCCCGTGTGGCTGAGCTCTTCGAAGCGCGTCGTCCGAAAGATGCGGCAGAGATTGCGAAGATCGATGGGGTTGTCGATTTCCGAGGCGTTCAGAAGAACAAACGGATCGTTGTCGTCCGCGATGACGCAACGGGCATGGAAGAGGAACACCTTATCCCACTTTCAAAACACTTGATTGTCCAGAAAGGGGACATGGTGATTAAAGGACAGCAGTTGACCGAAGGACTTGTTGTTTCTCAGGAGATCTTGGAGATTTGCGGAGCGAGGGAATTGCAGAAATACCTCGTCAATCAAGTCCAAGAGGTCTACCGCCTCCAAGGGGTCGATATCAACGACAAGCACATCGAGATTATCGTCAGACAGATGCTCCAAAAAGTGCGCATCACCGATCCAGGCGATACGATTTGCTTGCATGGAGATGATATCGACAAGAAGGCCTTGTATGAGATCAACCGAAAGACGATCGAAGAAGGGGGAAAACCCGCCCAAGCGGCTCCAGTTCTCCTCGGAATTACAAGGGCCTCTTTAGGGACCGAGTCATTCCTTTCAGCGGCTTCCTTCATGGAGACAACAAGGATCTTGACTTCAGCATCCTGCGAGAGCAAGACCGATTTCTTGCTTGATACAAAGGCCAACCTGATTATGGGGCATATGATTCCTGCAGGAACTGGGTACGAGTATCACAAAAAAGTGAATAAGTTTATTGAGGCGCAGGCAACCTCCGCTTTTGATATCGACTTCACTTCGGAATTTGCGAGAACATAAAAATAGAGGGAGACCTTTCTCCCTCTTTTCTTGGGCGCTTTTGAATCATTTCCGGTATAAATCGTATTACGACCGTTCCTGAATCATTTTCAGCATGATGATAAAAAGTTCTTCCGATACTCTTTGTTTTGCTTCGTTTGTTTGAGCTGCGGAACCATCGTCAATTCTTGTCAGAAGAGTATAAAAGATTGCGGGAACGATATGACGAGCATCGTATTGAATCGAAGGTAGTCTAAGTTCTCGGGGAAGTTCTTCTTTTAACGCCGCCTCAATTTTTTGCGTCAGGGTGAGTGGTCCGGAGGAGGTTGTTTTGATCCTCTCTGAAAGATACGGATTGATTTGATTAGACAACAAAAGAATTCTCTCTTCATCCCCTCGATTCCAGCGCCAAGGATCAAAGGGAATTATTTCAGAGAGAACTTCTAATAACTTCGGGAGGATCACTTTGGAGAAATGGCTAAAGATCTTGGATGGAGTTAACTGTTCTGTTCCAAACATTTCCGATGAATCGAGCCAATTAGACAAGATTTTTTCTTTAACAGCTGATTCATGGGATGCCAAAATTTGCTCCCAATTAGGTATGGGTGGTAAATAGGTTGCTGAATGAAACCGAAAAATCCGTTTTTCAAAAAACTTAAGCATTTCCAATGACCAACAAATCTTAAATCGGTCCAGGGGATGTCGAGATTTTAAATTGATGGGGGTGCATTGCCATGGGGTATCTGACTCTTGCATCGAAGGTGACATCACCGCACACCGAGCGCATGCTATTGCGGGAGAGAAACCCATCAGCAAGAGAGCCAATGCATCAGCTCCCATTTCCCCTATCCGAGAAGAGAAATAAGCGTTGAGATATCGAATGATTTGTTGCTCTCGTTCGGATAGGTTAGTTAACGACTTTTCTTCTAATTTTTTTTCGAATTGATCCCTCAATCGTTGCGGCATTCCTTCGCATCCTTGATTTTCCATGAAGGCGTGGGCTATCTGATGGGCAAGATTGGGCCATCCCATGATTCTTTTTGTCCACATTTCTGGAAAGGCGATGGATTGTTTT
This sequence comes from Chlamydiota bacterium, assembly GCA_027451585.1. Taxonomy (GTDB): domain Bacteria; phylum Chlamydiota; class Chlamydiia; order Chlamydiales; family SM23-39; genus DAIDHZ01. The sequence continues at coordinate 37,935 of DAIDIZ010000002.1, read as the reverse complement.
TTGCCTATTGCGGGAATAATAGGATGGGTATGGGTATAAGGAGCGATGAAAGGGGGGAAATAGTTGGTTGCAATCCGAAGGATAGGGGCGTCAAAGGGGACTCCATATCGGTTGTAGGGCTGAAAAGCTCGTGATAGAGACTGGGCAAAGATCTGCATGATTTGTAAAGCAGGAGTCCATGGATACTCTGATCGGGAAGGCGCAATGGCAGTTTGACAAACAAGCTCTTGCACATGGTGCCGCAATTCGCTTAATTGAGGACCTAAAGGGGTCCTCGCTGCATCATCTATTTTTTGGATCAGTTGGCAAAGGTATTCTGTATGTGGTCCTGAAAATTCAAGCAATGCTTTGATAGTTAAGGGTTTGGGTTGCCTTCTTTGCTGGATATCAGAAGAGTTTCCTTTCCCATCTGTCAACGATAGCTTCCTCACAAGGTGTGCCGAATGTTTCCTCTCCAAAGGAGTGCTCTCCTCTTCTGAGGAGGCGTCTCCTTTTGGAGGAGAGTCTCTTTTACTGAATGATAATTTCCTTGAAGTCAACCTTCTAGGTTGCGAGGAATCTGTTTCCTCTTTGGGCGGGGAATGTCCAAATCTAAATTCGGAACGAACGCGAAAGTCACCTTCGGGGGATACGCAATGTACAGGAGGAGGGGTCATTCGAGAAGAAGAGGGCGTCATAAAATGTTTTCCATTTTTGGCGCCCCATTTTAAAGTCTTATCAGAAAAGGATCAAATCATTTTTTGAGAGAGGATTTGTTCTAATTTTTCAACATCCTTTACAAAATTGCGGATCCCTTCAGAGAGTTTCTCTGTTGCCATAGCATCTTGATTGAGGAGATAACGAAAACTCTTTTCATCAAGAGAGATCTTGTCCATAGATTGGTTCTTCGCTTTGTCTGCGTCGAGCTTTTTGACGACAGGATCGTGACTTTTTTTGAGCTCTTCCAAAAGAGAGGGGGCAATCGTTAGGAAATCGCACCCAGCTAGCTCAATGATCTCCTCTTTATTTCTAAACGAGGCGCCCATGATTTGGGTTTTGTACCCAAATTTCTTGTAATAATAGAAGATTTTGGTGACTGATTTAACTCCAGGGTCTGCAGCTGCTGGATAAGAATCGACTTTTTCTTGTTTCTTGTACCAGTCGAGAATACGGCCCACGAAAGGAGAAATCAGGGTTGCTTTCCCTTCGGCGCAAGCAATCGCTTGGGGAAGACTAAACAGAAGCGTCATATTGCAGTGGATCCCTTCTTTTTCAAGGGTTTTTGCTGCTTGGATCCCTTCCCAAGTTGTCGCCAGCTTAATCAAAATACGTTTACGATCGATCCCTTCTTTTTCATACAAGTCAATCAGGTGGCGAGCTTTTTCAATGCTCCCTTCCACGTCAAAGGAAAGGCGAGCATCAACTTCAGTCGAGACTCGTCCAGGGACCAGCTTTAAAATCTCAAGACCAAAATTGACAAACACCTTGTCAAGAGCGTGTTGCAAATGATGAGAGGTTTTAGATTTTCCATAATGGATCGCTTCTTCTACAAGTCCTTTATATTGTTCTTGTTGGCTTGCGGCATAGATCAGAGATGGGTTGGTCGTCGAGTCGGTTGGGCTATATTGCTTTAGAGAAGCAAAGTCTCCCGTATCGGCCACAACGGTGGTCATTTTTTTGAGTTGGTCGAGTTGGTTTTGGCTCATCGTTCACCTTAGGGTGTTGTGTTGCTATTCGATTGTGGTCCCGGATTGTCATGAACAAGCGCTGAGATCGTAGCGATGGTGGCAAAGAGAGCAACTCCCCATCCCATCATCGATAAGACTGTTGCATCCCGAGAGGCGTATCCACTGGTTTTGTGTTTTTTGGGGGGGTGCTTCTGTGGAGGTTCCTCTGCAATGCCTTGATGGCAAATGGAAAGGAATAATAGAGAAAAAAGCAATCTTTTCATACAGACACCCCTGTATGATATTAGTCGCATATCCCCACATTTTTTGCAAATGGACAAGGCGCAGCAGCCTTCAAAAGAAGAGCAACGCCTTATCCAAAAGAGGATCTATTAATGAGCTGCAGAATAGCTGCTAGGTGCAGAAGCTGCGCTAGCGGCTGTGCATCCGACAATCACTCCAAGGATCGTAAGACCAATGGCTGCGACGCCCCACTGAAACTCATCTTTAGAAGTGTTTTTTGGTGCGTTGTTGTAGCTTTTCGTTGGAGTTTGGGCATGGCCCAAGTTTCCAGCGAGAACAGCGACAACGGTTAAAAGAATGGATAATTTTTTCATGTTCATCTCCTGTTGGTGATCAAGGTCATTTTCGACCAAGAAGTGGTTATCATATCTTTTTTTCAATTATTTGCCATAAAAATCGGATTTCCTCCTCGAGAAAAAAATAGCGACGACAAAAAGTTCTCTATCTTCTAAAATTCTGAACAGAGGTGTTTGATGAAGGGATTAGAAACGGGTCGGGATAAGATTCAAAAGATTTGCGATGCTCTCAAAAAAGAGACGCTTGAACCGGCTAAGCAAGAGGCCAGAGAAATTGTGGAAAATGCCCACCTTCAGGCTTCTGAAATTCTTTTGGAGGCAAAAGAGAAGGCGGAAAAGATGATTCTCTCTGCAAAGGACGAAATAGAAGAAAAGGGGAAGATTTTCCAGGCTTCACTCCAACTAGCCTGTCGGCAGAGTATCGAACTTCTCAAACAAAAAATTGAACAGCAGCTCTTCGATGGGCAACTCGATGAAGTTCTTTCCCGCGAATTGACCGATCCAAAAGTGATTTCTCAAATTATCAATACCCTGATGAAATCGATGGAAAATCAGGGAGTCGAAGATGAATTTGTGGCGTTGATTCCCAAGCAGATTTCTCCTCGCTCAATCAATGCTCTTTTAATGACGCAAGTCCTTGAACGGCTGCAGCATAAGAGCGTATCTCTCGGTGATTTTGATGGGGGGGTTGAAATTCAGCTTAAAGGGCGCCGAGTTTCGATCGATATTTCTAAGGAGGCGGTCAGAGGTTTGATTGCCCGCTACATCCGGCGCGATTTCCGGGAGATGGTCTTTAGCGGGTAGGTGATATGGCTCGTTATTATTTTCTGATCAATGCGCTGCCGCCTTTGACTTTTGGATCTCCTCCGGAGATCTCATTTAAAGAGTTGCAAGAGATGGTTTCTACAGAACTTACGGTTTCTGATCTAGCTCTTTTTCAGACTCTTTTAACGCCCATTGACCTGTATAATGTGAAGGCCTTTTGGTTAGGCATGCCTCTGGATGATCGGGGGACCCTCTTAGGAAAAGACCTAGAGGAGGCTCTTCTTGTCCGCGATGGAATCCCTTCTTACCTGGTCGATTTTTTAGGAGAATACGAATCGGTTGAGAGTCGCCTCGCCCACTTCCCCTCCCTCTACGCCTCCTTCTACCGACAGGAATTTTCTGGTTTTTTAAGTAAGTACTTCAAGTTTGAAAGGGAGCTTAGGCTGGTTTTGACGGCGCTCAGAGCTAAAAAGGGGATGCGCAATCTGGTGAAGGAACTGCAGTTTGAAGATCCTCTCGATCCTTTTGTGGCTCAAATCCTCGCTCAAAAAGATGCCCCGGATTATACTCCGCCTACGGATTTCGAAGACGTAAAAGTTCTTTTTGTGGAAAATAACGGGGATCCGAGAAGGCTTTCTTTAGCTCTTTTAAAATATCGCTTTGAAAAAATCGGTCTGTACGAAGAGAATGAATACTTTACGGTGGACCGGATTCTCGCTTATGGGGCTAAGCTTTTGCTTTTAGAAGAAATGCAGCTTAAAAGTAGGGAAAAAGCGATTATGACAGTGGAAGAATTGAGTCACTATGGGTAAAGCAACAGGCGTTGTAGTTCAAGCTTTTGGAAATCTTTTGCACGTCCGATTTGAGGGGGCTATCCGGCAGGGCGAGGTAGCTTGGATTCATGTTGGAGATCAACACCTTCTCTCTGAGGTGATTGAGATTGCAGGCAATGAGGCAAAGGTCCAGGTGTTTGAAGACACCCGTGGTGTAAAACTCAATACACCTGTTCGCTTCGATGGGCACCTTCTCGAGGCAGAGCTGGGGCCTGGGCTTCTCACCTCAATTTTTGACGGGTTGCAAAATCCTCTTGAGAAGGTCGCTGCGGCAACAGGAGTGTATCTTTCGCGAGGAGTCTATTTATCCTCCCTTGATCGGGAGAAGTTATGGGAGTTCACTCCAATTGCCAAGGCGGGAGATCTCCTTGTCCGTGGGGATTCCTTGGGATCGGTTCCGGAGGGGCGGTTTACTCATCCGATCATGGTTCCTTTTTCGTTTTTCGGGAAAGTGAAGATCACATCAGTTGCTAAACCAGGCGCCTATTCAATCGAGACGGTGATTGCAGAGGGTGAAGATGAAAAAGGGCATCCTGTCCAATTCACCATGTTGCAAAGGTGGCCGGTTAAGTCGCCTCTTTTGGAAGGGAAGAAATTACGTCCTTCTCGGATGATGGACACAGGGCTTCGCATTTTGGATACTCAGTTCCCTGTGCTGAAGGGGGGAACGTTTTGTTCTCCTGGGCCTTTTGGTGCGGGAAAAACGGTGATGCAGCACCACCTTTCGAAATACTCTTCGGTCGACATCGTGATCATTGTCGCTTGCGGTGAAAGGGCTGGAGAAGTGGTTGAAGTTCTCAGAACGTTTCCCGATTTAATTGATCCTCATACTAATGAGCCACTGCTCAACCGAACAGTGATGATTTGCAATACCTCTTCGATGCCGGTTGCGGCTCGCGAGGCTTCCGTTTATATGGGGGCGGCTATTGCCGAATACTATCGTCAAATGGGTCTCGACGTTCTTCTCTTAGCCGATTCAACTTCGAGATGGGCACAGGCGATGCGGGAGATGTCAGGTAGACTTGAAGAAATCCCGGGAGAAGAGGCGTTTCCTGCCTATCTCGCCTCTCGTATTTCGGCATTTTATGAACGTTCAGGGGAGATTCAATTCAAAAACGGCCAGATTGGATCTCTCACCATCGGAGGGAGTGTTTCTCCAGCAGGTGGGAATTTCGAGGAGCCGGTGACTCAAGCATCCCTTGCGATAGTGGGTGCCTTTCATGGCCTTTCTCGAGCCCGATCTGATGCACGCCGCTATCCGGCGATCGATCCTCTCATTTCTTGGACAAAATACCTGGAAGAGACCGGAAAAGAGCTCAATGAGCATCTCGATCACTGGTCCGATCGAGTAAAAAAGGCGGCGCAGATTCTCAGGAGAGGCGATGAAATAGGAAAGAGAATGGAAGTAGTTGGTGAGGAAGGGGTTGCCCTTTCGGATATGATCATCTATCTCAAATCGGAACTCTATGAATTTTGTTATCTTCAACAAAACGCATTTGATAAAGAAGATTGTTATTGTCCTCTTGAAAGACAGATCCATATGTTCCGGTTGATTCAGTCCATTTTTGATGCCGACTTCCATTTTGATGCCCACGATGTGGCAAGAAGCTTTTTCTTAAATTTGCAAAATGAGATCAAGAACATCAACTTCCTTCCCTATCTTTCTGAAAAATATGGAGAAGCTATCCTCAACGTACAACAGAAGATCCAAGAGGCGAAAGCAAGCGCATGAGAAAGGTTTACGATCGAATCATTGATATGAGGGGGAATTTGATTACCGTCTCTGCGGAAGGGGTTCGTTTAGGAGAGGTGGCTCGGGTTCACAAATCGAATGGAACCTCCACCTATGCTTCGGTCCTTCGCTTTGATGATGATCTAGTCACTTTACAGGTATTTGAAAATACGAGAGGCATCTCCACAGGAGATCGAGTCTCTTTTTTAAATCGAGAAATGCAGGCGACATTTGGGGCTTCCCTTTTGGGACGTCGATTCAATGGTGTAGGAGATCCGATTGATGAAGGCCCTGAAATGATTGGCGAGTTCCTCAATCTCAATAGCCCTTCTTTCAATCCCACTCGAAGAATTGTTCCAAGAGAGCTCGTTCGGACGAATATTCCGATGATCGATCTTTTCAATTGTCTTGTGAAATCTCAGAAAATTCCAATCTTTTCGATCGCGGGAGAGCCGTATAATGCTCTCATGATGCGGATCGCCAATCAGACCGATGTCGATGTGGTGGTGATTGCGGGAATGGGTCTTCGCTTTGATGATTACGCTGCTTTCATTGATAATGCTGAAAGAGCGGGATCAATTGAAAAAACGGTGATGTTTATCCACCGAGCCACCGATCCCGCGGTCGAATGCCTTCTCGTCCCCGACATGGCTTTAGCGGTTGCCGAAAAATTTGCTTTAGAAGGAAAGGATGTGCTCGTTTTAATGACGGATATGACCTCGTTTGCTGATGCAATTAAAGAAATTGCCATCACGATGGACCAGATCCCTGCGAACAGGGGATATCCAGGATCTCTCTATTCTGATCTGGCTTCTCGTTATGAAAAGGCCGTCGACATGGATGATGGGGGGTCGATCACTATTCTTTCTGTTACGACGATGCCAGGGGGAGATGTGACCCATCCGATCCCTGATAACACCGGCTATATCACAGAAGGGCAGTTTTATCTTCATGGCGGTTCTATCGATCCTTTTGGCTCACTGTCTCGTTTAAAGCAGCAAGTCATTGGGAAAGTGACCCGTGAAGATCATGGGGATCTTGCCAACACCATGATCCGCCTCTACGCTGATTCGAAAAAGGCAAGAGAAAGACAGGCGATGGGGTTCCGGCTTTCGAGATGGGATGAAAAATTGCTTCGCTATTCTTTTCTTTTTGAAGAGAGGATGATGAATCTAGAGGTCAACCTCCCCTTGGAAAAGGCGTTGGATCTTGGGTGGATGACTTTAGCTGAGTGTTTTGAACTTGAAGAGATCGGGGTTAAAAAGCAGATTTCCGATAAATACTGGCCTCGAGAAACTGTTGGACGGTAATCGATGACATTGAAGCTGACGAAAAACGAACTGCGTAACCAACAGACTCGTCTTTCTCAGTTTCAAAAGTATCTCCCCACTTTACAGCTCAAAAAAGCGATGTTGCAATTTGAGGTGTCTCTCGCTCAGATGGAGCTTTCACGTCTTAAAGACGAAATGCATCTCATCCGGCACCAAGTCGAAGATTTTGCTCCCTTTCTTCTTGAAAAAGTGACTGTTAATCTGGTCGAGTACGCCGACATAATTCACGTCAAAAAACGGTATGAGAACGTTGCAGGGGTTGAGATTCCTCTTTTTGATGGAGTCGTTTTTCGTGAGCCTCATTATGCCCTTTTTGATACCCCTGTCTGGACCGATCAAGCCACTGATGTAGTGCGCGAACTTGTGGTAGCAAGGGAAAAAATCGCTATTGCTGAGGAAAAAAAGAGGGCTCTGGAGAAAGAACTGAGGTCGGTTTCCATTCGAGTGAATCTTTTTGAAAAGATTCTCATTCCAAGATCAATGCAGAACATCAAAAAAATTCGGATCTTTTTGAGCGATCAGCAACTCGCTGCGGTTGCCCAAGCAAAAGTGGCGAAAAAAAAGATCGCGTTGAAGAAAGGGGAATCCTGATGATTGTCGATCTCCAAAAGTACCTTGTGTTTGGTGCGAAAAACGACATGGATCAGTTTTTTGCCCTAGCCCAAAAAGGGGGTTTTCTAGAGTTCATTGGCCCTTCTCGTAGAAAAGCTCTAGAACTTCCCCCGGCTGCCAAGACATTTCTCGCTGCGATCAAAATTGCAAAGCATTACCCCACCCATCCCTACGAGGTCCCAGCTTCTCCTTTGACTATCTTCCAAGTCGCTGAGAGCATAGTAGAGATGAAAAAAACTCTTGAGGCTCTGCAAGAAGAAGAGAGGATCCTTGTTGCAGAAATTGCGCGCATTGCCATTTTTGGAGATTTTTCTAGGCAGGAGATGAATGAGATAGAAGTGGAATCTCATCGCGTTTTTCAGTTTTTTTGCATGAAAAGCTCTCTTGCATCAAAGATGGCACCTAACCCGGAACTGATCTATATAGGAACCGAATACGATCTCGACTATTTTGTTTCTATTGCGCATGAAAAAGTCCAATATCCCAAGATGATTGAAATTGTCATTGATCGCCCTGTTGGGACTCTGAGAAACCGTCTTTTTGAATTGCGAGAAGAAATAGCCAAAATTGAAACCGATTTGCGCTCCTTTGCCAATACTTTACCCGAACTCCAATCCGGACTTTTGGATGTGCTTGATCAACATCATCTCAAAATGGCAAAACACAACGTGACGTGGGACCTCAACCAAAATCTTTTTGCGATCGAAGCGTGGGTTCCTAAAAATCGGATTGAGGCATTGCATAATCTATGCACGCATTTAAATGTCGAATGTGAGGAAATTTCCATTGAAACAAAGGATCGGGTTCCCACCTGTATTGAAAACAAGGGGGCTGGCAAGGTAGGGGAAGATCTCGTCCTCATCTTTGATACCCCTTCTCACACCGATAAAGACCCCTCTCTTTGGGTGTTGATTTTCTTTTCCCTTTTTTTTGCCATGATTGCATCAGACGCTGGCTATGGCTTTTTGTTCCTTTTAGCCACCCTCTGCATCAAGTGGAAATTCCCCGATCTTCGAGGCACTGCCAAGCGACTGGTCAAGCTGAGTCTGATCGTTTCTGTTGCAACGATTCTTTGGGGTGTTGCTACCGCTTCCTATTTTGGCCTCTCTTTTTCCCCCAGAAATCCGATTCAGAAAACCTCGTTCTTGGGCTATCTTTCCAAGAAAAAGGCAGATTACCATCTCGCTCAAAAAGACGATGTTTACGAAGAGGCGCTCAAAACCTATCCTGCGATCAAAGAGGCAAAAAGTGGAGAAGATCTACTTCTCGCGGCGAAGAAAGAAGAAAAAAGGGGCGTTTCTTACCCCCTTTTTGAAGAATTTTCTAATAACGTCCTTCTTGAAATTTCCCTGCTTGTAGGGATCTTGCACATCAGCCTTTCCTTTCTTCGCTATCTCCTGAGAAACTGGGCAGGTCTCGGATGGATTTTATTCATGGTGGGCGGATATCTCTATTTTCCCTCGCTGATCCACGCCACTGTGATCGTCAATTTTCTTCAATGGATCTCCAAACCCGCAGCCGAGCAGATTGGCTTTCAGATCCTCTTTGGAGGTCTTGGGATTGCCTTACTCGCGGCCCTCATCCAGAAAGGATGGAGGGCTTTGCAAGAATTATTCCATGGGGTGCAAGTATTTGCCGACGTCCTTTCTTATCTTCGTCTGTACGCCCTTGCCTTTGGAGGCATGGTGATGGCCCACACCTTCAACGACGCCATCGGGTTCAATCCGGGGATTTTCTTGACCGTCATGATCATCCTTGGAGGGCACGCGATCAATATAGCGCTTTGCCTGATGGGGGGTGTTGTCCACGGCCTTCGTCTGAACTTTCTCGAATGGTTTCACTACAGTTTTGAAGGGAACGGCCGTCTTTTTAACCCACTGAAAATTCACAAGAAATGACCATTTTGGTAACCTATGTACAGACGAAAGGAGAACTATGGACTTTGACATGATTGGCCCTGCGATCGTTATGGGATTAGGGTGTATTGGAAGCGCAATTGGCTGCGGAATTGCTGGGATGGCCTCTCATGGAGCGATGACACGAGTTGAAGAAGGGCATGGGAAGTTTCTTGTCCTCTCGGCCACGCCGTCGAGCCAATCGATCTTTGGTTTCATCGTCATGTTCCAGATGAAAAGCGCTATCAAAGCAGGAACCATTGGAGCTTTAAGTGGGGTTGGAATTGGCCTTTTCGTCGGCTTGGCACTCACTATAGCTGCCATTTACCAAGGACGGTGCGCGGCGACAGCGATCCTGGCTACCGCCAAGCAGCCGGGTGTGTTCGGTAAGGCTTTCTTATCCATTGGGATCGTAGAATCGTTTGCGATCTTTGCCTTTATTTTTGGCTTGTCTCTTCTCTCTTAAGAGACATCGGGCCTTTGCGTTTTTCTTCCAACTGCTCGGAAAACGCAAAGGCTATTTTTTTAGCTTTTCGTCGATCTCTTTGAGTTGTTCTTGCATAGAAAGCAAATTCTTTTCTAGATTTTCGACGAGCTCTTTTGGGGCGCGAGTGCGGAATTCCACATTGTCGAGTTTGGCTTGCGTGGACGCAATGAGCTTTTCGAGTTTCTCTTTTTCCTTTGCAAGTCTCCCCTTTTCTTTTTCTTTGAGCGATTCCGGAATGGGGATGAAGAGTTTCAGTGAAGCCGTTGTATAAGAGGCCCCTTCTCCTTCAGGTTCTTGGTGGGTAAAGGTGATCGATTGGGTGGGGGTGAGTGTGGCGAGGATTTTTCGCTCTTGCTCAGCGAGGTGCATTTCACGTGAGTGAGGATCTCCGACTATGATGAGATGATTTTTTTCAGAAGGAGGCATTTGAATCTCTGTCCGGATGTGGCGGATCGCCCGTACCAAATCGTGTATGAATGCAAAGTCGGCTTCGGTTACCTCATCGATGTGCTCTTTTTTGATGAGAGAGGGGAAGGGAGCCACTATGCAGGCAGGGGAGAGAAGGCTTTTTACTACATCTTGGGTGTAGCTGTCTGCGGCCCGTAAATGGATGTGAGGAAAAAGGGTTTTGATATTCTGGAAAATCTCTTCGGTGATGAACGGCGTGATGGGATGGAGGCACCGAATTGCATTCACAAGAACAATCAAGAGAATTTTTTGTTTGTTTATTTTTAGGTGGATGTCGCCTTCTTTGCCGAAAAGAACTGGTTTCGAAAGCTCGACATAGACCGCGCAAAAATCATTCCAGAAAAACTCGTAAGCCCTTTGGGCCGCCTTATCGAAAGCATAGGAGGAGAAGTGGAGATTCATTTCGTTGATGGTTCGATTCAACACCGAAAAAATCCATCGATCTTCTAGAGTGAAAAGGGCAAAGTTGAGTCCTTCCGAGAGCTGCTCTGAAGTAAGATTCTCCAGATTCATCAAGACAAAACGGGCCCCATTCCATACCTTATTGGCGAAGTTTTTGAATTCCTCAAAGCGTCTTTGATCGAGGTCGATTTGGCGAGCGTACGTGGTGCTGGAGCAGAGGGAGATGCGCATTGCATCGGTCCCATATTCGTCGATGATGGCGAGAGGATCAATTACATTTCCCTTTGTCTTTGACATCTTCTCCCACTTCGATTCGACTCCTTTAGGAAGAGGTGTTCCGAGATCGTATTTTTTCTTTTCTTCTCCTTGAATGTAGGAGACAGAACCATCCGATGCTGTTTTCCAATACGATTTGCCGTAAATGAGGCCGTGGAGGAAGGTCTCTTTGAAGGGGACTTGATCTGTGATGTACTCTCCCATCATGATCATCCGAGCGACCCAAAAGAACAAGATGTCATGGGCCGTCACGAGAACCGAAGTGGGATAGAATTTGGCAATATCGGCTGTTTTGTCGGGCCACCCAAGAGTGCTCAGTGGCCAGAGAGCGGACGAAAACCAGGTGTCGAGAACGTCGGGATCTTGCTCCCAATCCTCGGGATTTTTCTTTACCTCTGGGGGGATCCCCTCTCCCTCAAAACAGAGAAAGGTGTCGGGATTGTTTTTATGGTACCAAACGGGAATTTGATGGCCCCACCAAAGAGACCTAGAAATGCACCAATCTCGCAGGTTCTCGATCCAGTGGAAATAGGTCGATTCCCAATGAGGCGGAATGAGTTTTACCCGTTTTTCCTTTACCGCAGAAATGAGTCGCTCTTTGAAATGGCTCATTTTCACAAACCATTGCTTAGAGAGGTAGGGTTGAATGATCGCTTTGGATCGATAGGAAAGTCCCACCCGTAGCGTGTGCGGTTCAATTTTCTCAATGAGGTTTTCTTTTTTGAGCGCCTCTACAACAGCTTCTCTCGCTTCATCAACGGTCATTCCCGCAAACTTTTTTCCCTCTTCATTGATTTTCCCATCCGATGTGAGGATGTTGATCAGAGGAAGATCGTGCCGCCTTCCCATCTCAAAGTCATTGAAGTCGTGAGCTGGAGTAATCTTGACAGCTCCAGTTCCAAAAGTGGGATCGACAAACGGATCAGCGACGAGCGGAATTTCTCGCTCTGAAAGAGGAAGGCTTACTTTGCGCCCAATCCATTTTTTGTAGCGGGCATCTTCTGGATGCACCGCAACCGCTGTATCTCCGAACATCGTTTCCGGGCGGGTGGTAGCCACCACGATGTACCCTTTTTCATTTTTAAGCGGATACCGGATATGCCAGAGAAAGGAAGACCTCTCCTCGTGTTCTACCTCATCATCCGAAATGGCTGTTTGTGTGACAGGATCCCAATTGACCAGATAATCGCCCCGGTAGATCAAACCGTCATCCACCATTTTTTTAAAGCAGGTGCGCACAGCTTTGTTGCATCCTTCATCCATCGTGAACCGAAGGCGCGACCAATCGCAAGAACATCCTAATTTCTTGATCTGCCCTAAAATTTGGGTCTCGCTTTTTTCTTTCCACGCCCAAACCTGCTCTAAGAACTCATCCCGACCAAAGTCTTTGCGCCGCTTGCCCGTCTTGGCAAAGAGCATCTTTTCGACCACTCCTTGCGTTGCAATCCCCGCATGATCCGTTCCTGGAATCCAAAGAGCTTCAAACCCCTGCATCCTCTTCCATCGAATCAACACATCTTGGATCGTATCCACGAGGGCATGGCCCATATGGAGGGCGCCCGTCACATTAGGGGGAGGGATGACAACGCAAAAGGGCTCTTTTTTCGAGTGAGGATCAGCTTTGAAAAAGCCTCCCTCTTCCCAAAAGGCATACCATTTTTCTTCAACTAACTTAGGATCAAAGGATTTGGGTAGATGTTCCATAAATGTACTGAAGGAGTATAGCGAAGGGGATGGGGGAGAGTCAAATTGTTTTTCTATTATTATTTGATTAATATATATAATTTGTTTATAATTTTATTTTGTAGGTGTGATTATGGCTATTTTTAGGGAAGGTTCTTCTTATTCTTACTTAAGTTGTCAGGCTGGTTCGAGTTCATTTGGGCTAACCTCCGAAGCTAGTTCCCTACCGCCTCAAAACACCCTTTCTTCTACAGAAAGTGGACCTATCCCTGCTTTTTCGGCTATACCTCCTCGTAAGGAAGGGGTTGTTTTGAGAATCATCTCATTTGTCAAAGATTTGTGGGAATCTAGTTGGCATTTTATTCACACGTATTTTTTTCATCGGAACCTTCTGAACCAGATGGATCCCAAGGATAGAGAATGGTTGGAGACTTGGTTAAATGAAGTCAGTAAGAACGTTGCAAAAGACCCTTTGATTGATTTGGAATCGATGATGAAGGCGTTGTATGAAGAGAAAGAAGTAAAAATAGCAGGATTAGATCAAAAGATGCAGCTTCTTCAGGAGAAGATCAGTTCTCTTCAAAAAGAGATTTCTCAGCTACATAGAAGATTTTTCGATGTTCAAAACGAGATTATCGGGCTTCAGCAAGCCCTTCGGTTCAGTGCGGATCCCTTTCTTACCCTCAGTAAAGTGACTCCCCTTCTGAAGGAGAGCAAAGAAACAAGCGCCTTGTTAGATGATCTTGATCGACGGTTAGCAGAAGCTCAACAGAAAAAGCTCTTTCTGATCGAAGCACGTTTGATAGAAGAGGATAGAAAAACTGATTTCTCAGAGGGTCTAAAAAAGGTAGATGGTCTGCCGCGGATTTCCCGTCTTAAGGAAAAAGGACCGTTGTCTCTCATTCTTTCACAGGTTAAAAATTCTATCCACCGTTTTAAACAAAACAATTGCTTAGCCAATCGGCAAAAAATAATTAACGATTTTTTCGGTCTAATGAAAGAGATTCGAAATTTCCGGTATGCTACTTTCCAATAGCCATATGGAAGAGTTGTAGCTGCCGATAGAGCTCTTTTTTCTCCCACCAGAAAGCTTGCTTGATCCACCCTTGCTTTTCATCAATTCTCTCTGAGAGAAAATAGCTCGGAAGAGAGGGCGTGGGCGGGTAGGACGTGTCCAGGACTGCATTGAAATGGGCTTTGGCCATTTTGGGTCCCTTGGCCATGTAGAGCCATGTGCCGAAAGCGAAATGGAGAGGGGAGCTCTCTTGGGTGAGCAGTTTTGATGGGTATTTTCGAAAGATGGCTTCGGCCGATTTGGGCTGTTTTTGAAGCAGAAAAGACCAAATTTCAAATGAATCAAATAAGATCCGATCATCGGCAGTCATCGCGATATGTCTCATCTTTTCAAAACAAGAAGCAAGCATTCCAAAGGCCTTTTCTTGGAGCGCTTTCTTAATCAGAAAATAGAAGACTCTCGTCTCTCGCTTTGTCCAAGGGGTGAGCATCTCTTGTGAAAGGGGGAAAAAGAGGCGGTTGATCGAGGCTATGAGAGGAAAGGGGGAGAGCTCTTTTTCGGCTTCTAGTTCGACTAAGGCGTATAGAGCATTGCCGAGAAGGGTATCATTTCGGGGATTTCGCGCAGTGACTTCTTTGGCAATTTCGACGAGCATGGGAATTTTACGCAGCCAAAAACAGAGTTGGATTGCGATTTGGGTAAGCTGATCCGGATCTTTCTCCATGAAAGGGAGGGCCTCCCAGTTTTTTTCTAAGCTACTGAGGAGTTCCTTTGTGTTAGAGAGCTGCAGAAGATCTGGAATATTGCGAATGGCCAAAAGGATGATTCGATAGGCCCCATCTCGATTATTGAGCGAACTTTCATGCATCCGGTAGATGATGTGTTCTTGCAGAGTGGGGAGGAGCGGGTGTCTTGGAAATTTTCTCAAAGCCAATTCTAGACATTTGGCCTCTTCTTCGTTTTCCTCCATCGCCTGGTAGACGAGGGATTTACCGAGATATTCGAGAGGCGCTCCAGGAGTTTTGAACAGTTTTTCAAACTCTTTCAAGGCGAGGGGAAAATATTTCTCCTCCTGCTCTACTTTCCCTTTCTCCAAAAGAGTGAGCCCTGCTCGAAACAGAGCCTCTCTTCCTTCCATTCGCCCCGGGAAACTCTGCGCAATGCGCCTGTATTCTTGGAGAGCTACGTCAAAAAGGCGGTGACTCAAAAAGGCGTTTGGAACGGCGAGACAGTTGACCATCGCATTGAGACTGCCACTGTAAATTTTGAGCTGTTTAAGGGAAAATTTCGCGTCTCTGTAGAGGAACCCGACGTGAGAGCCGCTCAAGGGTAAGTGGCTTGTAAAACTGATTTTGAGTTCGTCGTCTACATAAAAGCGGATCTGATCTTCCACCTTCTCAATTCGGATCGCGTAGGCTTTGCGAGGTTCTAAAAAGGATCCTTTTGACTCCAAAACCTCCACATTGGTTCTGAAAAGACGGTGAGAAGGGGCGTTCTTCGATCCAATCCAGAGGCAATATCCATCTTCCAAACTTTTGCGGATATCGGCCTCAGGGATGCTGAAGAGAAATCCGACTCCTTGACTTGTCTCTTCGAGAACGAGTGTCGCTTCGATCTTGACGTTGTCGGAAAACGACTTGCTCGAAATTTGAAGGGAGGTCCAACTCGTGGTGTCGAGTGTTTTGGTGATCGCGATGTGTTTGGCCAGAAGAATATTTTCCTCGAGTTGCCAGTCCTCTTTCCGATGCAGATCTAAAGAAGCCATCAAAATCCACTCAGGTCTTCCTTCGACATACTTTTTGATGTCGTGGATGACCTCTTCGACAGTTTTATAGCGCACCTCTTCATTGGACGCCAGGCATCGATTGGCCACCGCGGCCAGTTGATGAGGAACATCTCGATGTGGGGCCATTTCGATCGGATCGACCACCTCTTCTCGGCTCAATTGTTTGCGTAACGTGGCAAGCGTTTTTCTCTGGAAAGGCAGTTGTAAGGTCAACATCTGATAGAGGATGACTCCGAGAGAATAGATGTCGCTTTGAATCGAAGCATGCTTGCCTAAGATCAGCTCTGGAGCCATGTAGGAAAGGGTCCCAGCTACTTTCCCAGGTCTTGTCACGGACGGTTTTTCACTTGATTTTCTCTTAGAGCCTTCGTCTTCTTTGCTTAACTGCTCGATGTAATTGGCAAGACCCCAGTCGAGGATCATCACTTCCCCATATTTCCCAATGATGATGTTTTCTGGTTTGATATCCCGATGAAGAATCCCTCGTGAATGGGTATACGCAATCGCTTGGCAAATCTGCAGGAAAATGCGGGTGAGTGTCGGAATAGATCTCCCGATTAAATGGAGCGGTTTCCCCCCTTTTTCTTGCATTCTCGTGATGTGAAAGATCCGTCGGAGGGTCTCTCCCTCGATAAAGGGCATGGTATAGTAGATGTCCGGAGGATCCATGTGAATTGTTAAGATGGAGACAATCGAAGGGTGAGTTAAGTGACCCGCTACCCGAGCTTCTCGCAAGAATCGATCTCGAATCCCCTTTTTTTCTTGGAGCTCCGGTTTGATTCTTTTGAGAGCAATTTCCCGTTGACACACAGGATCTTTTACGAGATAGACCTCTCCCATGCCTCCTTTGCCGACGAGTCGAAGAACGAGGTAAGGCCCAATTTGCGAAGGAAGTAATTCTTTTTTTCCGTTGGTCGGTACCATGAACAGTTCTTTAGCCTCTCTCCGCTCATTTTGTGGATCCTCCTTCCTCATTGCAAGAAATTTCGTGATTTTTTTTGAAAAATCAATTACCCTCGGGGCCAATCATGAAGAAGAAAATTGCTCTTACGGGAGATCGCCCCACAGGAAAACTGCATCTTGGCCATTATGTCGGTTCGCTCTCTTCACGAGTGCAAATCCAAGAAGATCACTCCCAGTTCGTGATGATCGCCGATGCTCAGGCATTGACCGATTATGCACATGAGCCTAAGCGGGTAAGCGAAAATGTTTTGGAAGTTGCTCTCGATTATTTATCAGTGGGTATCGACCCGAAAAAGACAACGATTTTCATCCAATCTTTGGTTCCTGCGCTCCCTGAAATCACTCTCTATTTTCTAAATCTCGTCACCTGGAATCGATTGAAACACAATCCAACCGTCAAACTAGAAATCCAGCAAAAGGGATACGGGGAAGAAGTTCCCGCTGGGTTCATGATCTATCCCGTCTCTCAAGCTGCCGACATCACCGCCTTTAAAGCGGAAGTGGTTCCTGTGGGAGATGATCAACTGCCAATGATTGAGCAGACCGTTGAATTAGTTCGGAAGTTCAATCGTCTCTACCAAACCGACGTTTTGATCGAGCCCAAAGCCGTTCTTTCCTCTGTTGCTCGTTTACCTGGGATTGATGGGAAAGCGAAAATGGGCAAGAGTTTGGGCAATGCGATTTTTCTTTCCGATTCTCCTGATGAGATCGCGAAAAAAGTGAAAGGGATGTACACCGACCCTGGACATCTCCGAGTCGAAGATCCTGGGAAAGTAGAAGGGAACCCTGTTTTTACCTATTTGGATGCCTTTGCTTTTGATAGAGCCAAGGTGGAAGAGCTCAAGGCTCATTACCAGCGAGGGGGCCTTGGTGATGGAGTTGTCAAAAAATATCTGCTTGAAGTGCTTCTTTCCTTTCTGGAGCCGATTCGAAAAAGAAGAGAAGAGCTTGCAAAAGATCCTTCACATGTGATGAATATCTTGTTCGAAGGGACAAAAGTCGCAAGCGCAGTGGCAGGCGAAACACTTAGAGAGATGAAGCGTTCTATGGGCATTGACTATTTTGCCCATTAGAAACCTGAGTTTGGGGGTGAGACGTGGGCCGTTTTGTGGATTGGATTTGTGATGGGATATGCCAGATCGGATTCCCCTTTGTGTTGTTTTATCATCTCATCACCATGAACCCATTTTTAAATGTCGCCGCTACCGATGCGGTCGGTTTAGAAAAGGGGGCCGATACCCTCCTCATCCCTTTTCAATATCTTTTTGCCGGGAGAGAGGCTTCTCGAGGAGGTGAGCAAGAGGAGTGGATATTTACCCAGCGCTTTGATTATTCCGATCGTTTTTGGATCAAAACGGGATTTTCCGCCGTTCTTCTTCCTCCCAGTTTGATAGGGGGATCTCTTCTCAAGGCGATCGCCTATTTAGCCACTTCCTACTCCTCTCGGCTCTCTTCCATTCAAGAGGCCCTCCAATCGACTCGGGTTATTTCTCAAATTAAAGCCTATCAAGAAATGGGGTTGGATTTAGGAGATCGCCTGCAAGCAGAGACCTTGATTTCCCAAGGATACCAAAGAGGACCTGGAGATGACCAATATCTGCAAAAGGAAAAAGAGGCTCTTCGAGAAATCGGAACTCTTTTGAATGAAGAGAACATTGTTTGGTGGGTTGATTGCGGAACTTGTCTTGGTGCCTATCGATACGGAGGCGTGATTCCTTGGGACTTTGATATCGATATGGCGATTCTCCTTCCCGATTTTGATAACGTGTTTCGTCTTTTGCACAAACTCGACCAAGAAAAATACACTGTCCTCGATTGGTCAAGTCGAGAATTTCCCAAAAGCTTAATTCGCGTTTACGTAAAAGAGACCGGATCTTTAATCGATCTGTACCATTTCATGATTGATCCTAAGAAAAGAGAAATTCGGTATCTCCTGTCTCAGGAAAATAATGTATTCCTTCCAGAGAGTTGGAAAATTCGGGAGCGCCGATTTACTCAGCCCATTTCATTTGATGCAGTTTTCCCCTTAAAAAAAGCTGTTTTCGATGGGGTGGAAGTGTTCGTTCCTCGCGATCCAGAGAAATATCTTCAACGGTACTACGGGGAAAATCTTTCGCCGGTTAAAATCTTTGACCCCTCAAAGGGAAGTTATGAGAAAGATCTTACTCATCCTTATTGGGGCCGCATGCACGCCCATTAACATCGATTCCATAATGAATTTTGAGTTTGGCTGCGCAAAAGCTGCTGCATTTTCAGATTACTTCGATGTAGGGTCATGGTGAAGGATTAATCGCCAAAAATATGCTGCATCCGGTAATCGTTAAACCAATACCTACCGCTAGGCATATAGTAGCGGCTTTGCGACCCTCTGCTGCCCGCTCTAGACAACTGCGTTCTGTGGAGGATCCAAGCACAGGCGCTCGTCGAGCTGATTGATGAATAGCTCGTAGGGCCTCAGCTGTTATCGGGTCCTCAACTCCCTCGGGCGAGAGAAGCTCCGTGAAGTGTTCCAGATGAGGATAGGGAAAAGTTTGTGAAACGCTCATGTTAATCTCTTGTTTTTCTCTTGGGCCCTGCTGAATAAAACCGACGTGGCAGACGTCCTGGGGTCCATCCGAAGTCGCTGCCGTCGTATACCCATTTTTCGGGTTGTGGGCCTTTATTTAGCGAAGGAACTTCTGGAGGTCTCCCGTCAGACTCTTTTAATAACGGAGCTTGTAGTTGTGATTGCGGTTTATAACATATTTTAATGTTTTTTTATTATTTTTTTCAATGTATTTATTTGTTTTGTTTTTTTGGTAGGAACGTTGACTGAAAATTAAATTTTTTTATAGGATATTGGCTCGAAAATATTTTAAGGGGGAAAAATAGCTTATGTTACAGTTCATGTCTTTAGTCATATGTCTTTTATGTAGAGGGCTTTATTCTGATGGGGCTCCGGTCAAAGTGTACGTCGACATCGTCGGCGATTTATTTCATGCGGGTCATGTTGAGTTTTTTAAAAAAGCGAAGGCCTTTGGTGATTACCTCATTGTTGGCGTTTTAGCGGATGATGTAGTAGAGGAGTACAAAAGGCGCCCCGTCATTGCTCTAAAAGATCGAGCGAAGGTCATTGAAGCTTGTAAGTATGTGGATGAGGTTATTGTCGCTCCTCCTTTACGTCTTACAGAGCAAATGGTTCGTGATCTGCAAATCAGTTATGTGGTTCATGGGGATGATTTCAATAAAGAGCTCTTGGAAGATCAGTACGGGGTTGCTTTAAAACTTGGCATTTTTCGCACTGTTCCTTACACCCCAGGCATTTCGACGACGCAGGTCATTCGAACCATTATTGAAAGGCACAATCAAGGAGATTTCTAAGATGCGTATTTGGTGTGTAATTATCGCATGTATTTGGATGGTGGGGTTCTCTCAAGAGCCTTTTGCTTCGACGCAAAACGGGTGGGAAGAAAGGAGATCGTTTTTCCAAAAGAATGGATACCTTTGGATTAAACAGTTTTATTCCCCCGATCAAGTTTTGCTTTTGAAGGACTGGGCTGATCAGATTCATCAATCCTCCCTGACGTTGGCTGCTTTGTCA
The DNA here is from genome assembly GCA_027451585.1 of Chlamydiota bacterium. GTDB lineage: Bacteria > Chlamydiota > Chlamydiia > Chlamydiales > SM23-39 > DAIDHZ01. The sequence goes on along the minus strand of DAIDIZ010000002.1, from coordinate 17,862 downwards.
AAAAGTTCGGGGCTCCCTTTACAAATCCTCGCTCAAAAAATGCGTGGGTCTTTAATCGTCGTCCCTGAAGCGGGAAATCCTTCTCAAATTTGTCGAGCCGAAGACCTCCTCTCTTGCTATCCCGATTTACATCAATTTGTCTTTGGGACTCTCACCACCTATTTGACGACCTTATTGAATGAGCCTTATACTCTTTTCAAAGATAAAATCAATTTCAAATGGCCGGGGGGCGGCGCTTTCCCTCCCCATCAAGATTTTCCAGCCTTTGAGTTTTTTGGCCCCCGAGAACATGTCTCTGTGATGGTGTGCATTGATCGGGCCACATTGGAAAATGGGTGTCTCCATATAGCTCAAAACTGGCGCGAGACCTTTCGCGGAATGGATGGGATCGATCCTCAACTACTAGAGAACGGGACGGCCGTTTTACCCTACATCGTGGGAGGAAAAAATCACGGAACGATTCAACCGCTTTATGCAGATAAAATTTCTTGGCTGCCGATTGAAGCAGCGCCGGGGGATGTGGTCTTTTTTAATTCGTACATTCCTCATTATTCGGAGCCGAACCGAAGTGATGCCCCAAGGCGAGCTATGTTTTTTACCCATAATCGGTTGAAAGAAGGGGAATATCGAGAAACCTATTACTACACAAAACGGGCAGATCCTGATAATCCTGCGTTTCACTTTGCGACGCCTACTATGTCTCGCATGAAATGACTAAGCCCTCGCTTAAAGGCGAGGGCTTAGAGAACGGGCATGCTGTCTTTCTGCGCTGCTGAAGCAGTTCATTGGACACCTTTCTAATAAGAAATTGGGGTTAATATTAATTAATTCAATATTGACACCAATTTTTTTTAGGCTCTCTCTAGGGTTTTAGTTTTTGTTCTATCTCTCTTTCTCGAGAGATAAACCGATCGATTACAGCGATCGCTTTCTCTTGTGAAAAATCGGTAGCTGTTTTGATTGAAGCGAGCTGATTTAACAGTTTAAAGAGAGATCTCCCAGAGAGCCCAGCTGTTTTTTGGGCAATTTCCTGGATAAAGGCATCGTTAAACACGGCTTCTTGTTCTTCTGCGGAGAAGAAGGTAGGAATGGAGCTTTTCAAAATCCTTTCTCTTTCCTGTACTTCGGGAAGACCGATCAAGATTTTATGGTCCATTCGATTGAGAACGGCTGGATCGAGATTTTCCATTCGGTTGGTTGCAAGGATCACGAGCACTTTTTTACTTGGATCTCCGGTGTGTTTTAGGAAGGCGTTGAGTAGTTCTACTGCCTCTGCTCTTTGCTGTGACTCTCGATTGAGGCAAAGCGCCTCGGCTTCGTCGATGAATAGAATTGTGGGGGAGGATGATTTATTGGCGCCTTCAAAGATCTTGTTGAGTTCTGTAACATGCATCCCACTTTTGATGTATTGAGCGAGGTCGCCACCAGACATCATCATGTAGTTTATGTTCGACGTTTTTGCCATCCATTTGGAGAGCATCGTCTTCCCTGTTCCTCCAGGACCATAAAGGAGAATATGTTGTAAAAAACTGCCCGATTCTTTGGCTTTTTGAATCGCTAAAGCAAGGTTATCAATCTCTTGATCGAGGGAGGGGTTGAGGATCGGACGAATTGCGGGAGTCTTGAATGTATCATAAGCATCCTTAAGGCTGTTATAAGCAGTATATAACCCGGCAGGGGCTCCAGTTGCTAAACAGGTGAGGAGAAAGGAGGAGAGATATCCCTTGGTGTCAGGATAGGGTCTAAACAGTATTTGAAGAACATCCTCTGCGAGCCCCCGTGCCCTCTGTCGAAGCAAGGGAGGGATAATTTTCGGAAAGAGGATGCCGATCCGGGCGACAGCAAAAGAAGCCACAATCCCTGCCACCCCTACGGCTCCGGCTAAAAGAAGGGTGGACTTCGCTACTTTGCAAATAGCTGAGGTCGTGGAGGCGAGGTGATCGTACATGCGAGGTAAGAAATCGACGCGTCTTACTTCAAGGGCGAGTTTTGGTTTTGCTCTTAAGCTCTCCGTATAGTTGTTATACAGCCTTAATAGACCTGCTACGAAATCTACACCAGTTTGAGTCGGATTGCTCCCTCCATAATATCTATCGCTTGAGAAACCTGTTGAGTCGATCATAGAACTCTCATTATACCAAAACTCCATTTGGAAGCGGTCTTTATACCGGAAATCACTTCTCAAGGCGAGTTTTGCAATTACCTCAGTGGGTTTAAAGAATAGCGAGGGAAAAGAATTTTACTCAATGATTTTTTGCAGGGGATTGATCCGAAGAGAGCTGCTTTTCAAGAGCTTCAATTCGCTTCACATAGCTCTCTAAACGGCGAATCAGGACTTCTTGTCGGTTGTATTGGTCGATGGGAATGGCGGGGCTTCCTCGATATTTTCCTTTTTTGAGCGATTTGGAGGCGCCACCGCGGGTGGCGATCATGACCTCATCATCGAGGGTGATGTGGCCGAGAATACCCACTTGTCCGCCGAGCATGACGTGACGGCCTGTTTTGGCTGAACCGGCAATCCCTGTTTGGGCTGCAATGACGTTGTGCTCTCCTAATTCGACATTGTGGGCGATTTGACAGAGATTGTCGATTTTGGTCCCTTTTCGGACGAGGGTCACTTTAAAGCGAGAGCGATCGATAGTGGTGTTTGCGCCGATTTCGACATCTTCCTCGAGAATCACAATCCCGAGTTGTTCTAGTTTTTGATAGGCTCCTTTCTGATCGAGGATGTAGCCAAATCCGCATGAGCCAATCACAGCTCCTGGCTGGAGAATCACTCGATTTTTAAGGATGCACCGCTCCCTGACCACTGAGTGAGAGTGGAGGATGCAGTGACTGCCGATTTGTGCATGATGACCTAGAGTAACATGGGGGTAGAGGATTGTGTGCTCCCCAACACAACATCCTGCATCAATGACCACGTAAGGACCAATTGTGGCTGTTGGGTCGATTGTCGCCTCTGGATGAATGATTGCTGTGGGGTGAATCCCAGTAAATCCAGAAGAGGAGGTGTCAGCAAAGAGAAGCTCTGCAATGGTTTGAAAGGTGGCAGATGGATTTTCTGAAATGAGGTAGTTGATCCCCTCAACTCGTGGTGTGTGGGGATCAATACAAATCACTCCAGCTTTCGACTTCTTCATCGCTTCGATATAGCGAGGATTAGCAAGAAACGAAGCGTCTTCGCCTCCTGCCTCATCTAGAGTGTTGACTCCTGAGATGAGGTGGAGGGGATCGCCAACGAGAGTGGCGAATGCTTTGCTTGCTAATTCAGAAAGTCGAAACGATCGCTTCATTAAAATTATTCTGCGTTTTGATTATCAGATGTTTGAGCTTCATCTTTATAATTTGCGTTCATCTTAGAGATGACATCTGTTGTAACGTCGAGTTTGGGGCTGCTGTAGAAACAGGCTTCTTGTCGAATAACACAAGCAAGACCTTTGTCTTCAGCAACTTGTTTAGCTGCAGAGGAAATTTCGTTGCTCATTCTTTGGATCATCTGATAGTTAGCGTGCTCAAGCATCTGGTAAAATTGTCCTTGCGCTCTTCCGAGATCTTCTTGGAGTGCTTGGTATTTCTTCTGGAGTTCGGCTTCCGCTGAAGGGGCCAGTCCATCGAGATAATCGGTGTCTTCGAGTTTGGAAGAGACTTCTTTGAGTTCTTCTTCGGTCTTCGCGATCATTGAAGTGAGTTGCTTGCGAAGAGAGGCAAAGTTCTCTTGTTCTTTTTTCCCTTGTTCAGAATCGGTTACGCAGGAGGCGAAATTGACCACCCCAGTTACCAGTTCTTCCGCGGAGAAGGCAGACCCGGCGAAGAGGGATGCGAGTAAGGCTGTAGATAAGAATTTTTTTGACATAGTTTCTCCTAAAAATTAAATCATCGGTTTTCTCAGAACTGTCCGCCCATAGAGAAGAACCATCCGGTAGGCCATTTTTCATCATTTCGGACTTCTTTTCCATCGCGATTTTTCTTATATCGGTCTTTTTTGACGAGTGGGACTCCATAACCGACCATGATGGGGGTCCCATTTCCGATGTCAATGCGGAATCCTGCTCCCGTAGTAGGACGGATCTCGCTGATTTTAAATGAGGCAAATTCAACAGAACCTGCATCGACGAAGGCAAAGAGATCGAGGATCCGGAAGATCTGCTGGGAGTATTCCAACGAGACAAGGGTAGAGGAAAGTCCCCCATACGGAGTGTCGGTGGACTGTCTTTGTCCTTGGCTGTTTTCCAGCTTCACCATGGGTCCTAAGCTATAGGGCTTATACCCCCGAACCGTATTTTCGCCGCCGAGGAAAAACCGCTCACTATAGGGGACTGTATAAGAATCAGTCTTTCCAAAAGGAACAATATATTGAAAATCTCCACGAAGTTTCAGGGTCCCTTTAGCGTAAACAGGGAAGTAGATCGCATTTAAGTACCTGAATTTAAAGAAGTAGTAGCTTCCTCCTACGCCGGCCATTTCGGTTTCGAAGTAAGAGCGCCATCCCCTATGAGGTTTCATGGCGCTATCGGTAGAGTCGTAACTGATGTTGCCGCTGATGGCCGAGATGAGTCCTTTTTGATCGAGCTGCCATTTTACTTTGGCAGCGGAGTCCTTTGCTTCTTTGGAATCATCAAGAGGTTTAATGGAAAGATTGTCTTTGGCATGACGCAGTCTCTCTCTCATCCCCGCGGTCCAGTATTGAGAGAGGGGATAGTTGGTATAGACTGAACCTCCATAGGTGATTGTTTTGACATCATCTTGGAGAGTGCTCCAAGTGCTTGAGAGGTCAACACCGAATCTCCAAAGGGAGTCATTGACATAAGGATTCATCCAGGAAACGAGGACATTTCTCTCCGATTTCCCCAGGGTTCCCTTGATATGGAAGAATTCGCCGCCTCCTCGAAGCGGGGAAAGATGCCCTCTGAGCGAATTGGCCAATCCAGACAGGCTGAAGTTTCTCTCTGTGAGGTCAAGCCCTCCGTAGACGTTAGTTGTCGAGCTTGCCCCCATGAATAAGCTGACATGGCCTGTGGTTGTCTCCTCGACTTCGATGTAGACATCTCGGTAATTTGCTCCAAGGGCCTCGTCTTCACTATTTCTGACAGCGTAGACATTGACACTTTTGAAATAGCCAATCGCTTCGAGCTTTTGTTGGGTTGCTTTGAGTTTGCGACTATCAAATGTTTCTCCTGGGACAAGGAGAGATTCTCGGAGAATCACATTGCTTTGGGTTGCGGTATTGCCGAAGATGTGAACGAGACCAATTTTGTACTCGGCCCCTTCTTCGATGAAGAAATCAATGTCAAAAATGGGCTCGTTTTCTTTGAGGATCGTTTCGTATTGGACGTTGGTGTCAATGTATCCTTTTTGACCGTAGTAATCTTTGATCGCTTGTGAAGCTTCTCTCAATCGATCGGGAGAGAACGGAGCTCCTTCTGCGATCATCGCTTTTTTTAAGAGGAGATCCGTTGGAAAGAGGGTGTTTCCTGCAAGATGTACAGAGCCGAAATGGAAGAGTTGACCTCGGTGAGCGGTGATCTCGACGATGAGCCTTCCACTTCTAGGATCTTCAGAGAGTTCCACGTCGACTCTTGCGTCGGCATACCCTTTATTTTGGAGGTAATTGAGGATCGTCATCTTATCTTGATCGAGGATCTCTTCTCGGTAGTTTCCAGTTCCGGTGATCCAGCTGGTCAAGAAATAGAACTTTTTCAAGAACATCTGCTCTTCGATGTCCGATTTTTCTTCTTTCGTAAATCCATTCAAGACAATTTTTTGGATCCGTCCAGGCCTTCCTTCATTAATTTCAACGACAATGTCCACTTCGTCAGTTCCTGCAATAGGAACTGTAGTGTAAGAGAGTTGCGATTCAAAGTACCCTTTTTTAAAGTAGTACTCTTTGACTTTATTGAAGGCTTTATTGAATTCTTGTCGATTAAAAACGGTGTTTGGAGAGATGTCGAGTTCGCTTTTCAGCGTCGACGTTCTGATCTGTACGTTCCCTTCCCATCGGATTTCATGGATGATGGGGCGCGGGGTGACGTGGATCACAATCGAGATCTGTCCGTTTTCTAGATGGACCTCCGGCCTTACTTGCTCATATTCTTCTGATAGGGATTTGAGATCACTATCAAAGTTGAGTTGAGAAAAGCCTTCCCCTTGTTGGGTTTTCATCTTGGCGAGGATTGGCTTGGGGTCAATAAAGGTATTGCCTTTCGAATCGACGACGACTTCGACATGCGATACCTTTTTTTCTTCGTACAGCTCACCACAACAAAGAGGGCCGATCAGGGTCGAGAGGAAGATAGAGAGAACGAAAGGAGAAGGAAGTTTCATTTTACTCATGGCAGTTACCGGAATGAATCATACAAACGTTTGTTCTATAAGTCAAAAGGTTTGCCGATCTCTCAATGCTCGGGCAAGTGTTCCTCCATCGATATATTCGAGGCTGCTCCCAATGGGAATCCCGAAAGCGAGACGAGAGATAGAAAGATTGAGGCTTTGGAGTTCCCCTCTTAGATAAAGGGCGGTGGTATCTCCTTCGAGGGTCGAATCAAAAGCGAGGATAATCTCTTCTGTTTTTTCTTTTTCTATCCTTTTCTTGATTCGTTCAATAGAGATTTGTTCAGAGCTCCTCCCATCAAGAGGAGAAAGAAGGTGTTCAATCACGTGATAGAGTCCTTTGTAGAGAAGGGTTTCTTCGACAGCGAACACATCCCTTTGCGAAGCGACAATACAGAGCTGTCTTTTGTTTCTCTCTGGATCGTGACAAAAGGGGCAAGTTCTTAATTGAGTGAGGCTTCCGCATGTATCGCAGGGGGGCATCTTTTCCTGGATTCCTCGCAAAATCTCTCCAAAAGCGATGAGTTGATCCCGAGGCCACCTTATGAGTTCAAAGGCAAATCTCTCGGCGGTTCTCGTTCCCACTCCTGGAAGTTTTCTTAGGTGGGCAATGAGTGTATTCAGTTCTGCTGGATATTTATGAGCCATGTGAAAGGTATATACCACATCGGGGGACTATATCGGAAATGATTCAAAAGTCGGCTTTTTGTCCGGCGTGAAAGGATTAATCCGACTGGTTTGTTCTGTAAGTGCGTGGTTTTGTTTATGTTTATGTTATTTTGTTGTTATTAATTACTGTTTTGTTACAATGATGATAGATACTATAAATTACTTTAGAGGATTTTATGGCTGATATGAGGGAGACCTCCACCGGTCGAGTGACCAAGATTGGCAATGGACTCGATCCCATTCCTGCCCCTTCTTTCTCTCATGCAAATGAGAGGAGAGGTTTAGGTACAGAAGCGACTCCGATGCCTTCTAACGCAGCAGAGTCTTTTCATCTGTCAGAACAGATGATGGCACCACCCTTTATTCCTCTGCGAAGAGAAGAGGAAAGTTCTTTGTCGGGGGATTCTCATCGACCGTTTACTGTATTACCCAGAAACCACCTCGATGGGATCGGGATGCCACAGCAGTATCAGGCAGATCCTAATGCCTATCTTCCTATTGACTCAGAGTGCCTTGTGGGGGTCAACAATCCGATCAAATCGATTTTGTCTGAACTGGAGCCCTTTATTGAAGAAGAGCTTAGAGAAGTGACAAAACTCCAAAGGCAGAGTGATTCGTGGAAAGAAAAAATCAAAAAAAATCGATCTGTAATCGATAAAAACCTATCTCAGATCAAGCAAAATCGTGTTGATATGAGCTATGATATCAAGAATCGCGATTTTTGGTTTGGCAGGGCCCAACAAGTTTTGGCTGATTATGCGACAGCAGAGGCCTCTGGTTCTTCTTCCGATTGGGCTTGGTTGATTCGAAAATATGGGTTAAAGAATCCCGACGGCACATCCATTGAAGCTCGATCTAGTTCTGTTGGAACTCTTTGCAATGATTCAGCCAATAGCTTGGCTCTCGAGTACAAGGCGGCTGGGATGCGGTATGATCAGACCCAAAGGCACATTGAAGCGACCAATGCTTTGATTGAGGGAGACAATGATAAATTAGAAGCCACCAATCAGCAGCTGCAAAAGTATATCGCCAACGTGTATGCCAATGAAATTGAGCCTCTTCAAGATGGGGTTCTCCTTCTCAATGAATTGAGAGTGAAGCTCAAGTCATTGGAAAGACAAGAAACTCCTCCCAAATATGGAGATCTTAGAGCTTGGGCGGAGGATTTTATTGACTCCTTTTTAAAAGAGAATCCTTTTACTTTGCAGAGGGTGGTTAATACATTCCGTAGATTGGCATCAATTCCTCTTCCTCCAATCAATTCTTAACACAGTTTGCGTGCGCGTCTCCGAAAGGAGCGCGCTTTTTTTGCGCAGCCAGGGTCTTTATATACTCGTTCCACTCCAAAATGGCCCAGGCAAGCCGATTTAAAGCTATCAAATTTCCAATAAAATCGGGGTCAATATTGAAAATTTGATGCCTAAAACCCGGTTTTTGAATCATTTCCAGTATATTTTGAATTTTAAACCGCGCGTGGTATATGTTCGGCTTGATGTCCACGTTGAAGTTTGATCTAGAATCTATTTATCGCAATCACCACGAGAAGAAGGCTCGTTATGGGTATCTTTACTGTGATGGAGAACGAGGCCAATATATCCAAGATTGGATAGGCAAGGGCAAAAAGGTTCTCGATCTTGGGTGCCGCGATGGGATGCTCACTTCCTTTTTTTTCGAGGGCAACGATGTTTTAGGGGTCGACATCGATCGGAAAGCACTTGAGATGGCGGAAAAGCGCCTCTCTATTCAGACAACATGGCTTGATCTAAACACCGAATGGCCTTTTGCTGTGCACTCTTTTGATGTAATCGTGGCGTGTGAGGTTTTAGAGCATCTGTTTCATCTCGATCGGATGTTAGATCAGATAGCCAAAACCCTTCGGCCAGGGGGGCTTTTCATTGGTTCGGTTCCCAATGCGTTTCGGATGCGCAATCGATGGAAGTTTTTTTTCGGCAACGAATATGAGAATGATCCAACCCACGTAAGGCAATTTTCTTATGGTAGATTAGAAGCGACTCTTGCCGAGAGATTTAAGGAGATCGAGATCATTCCGATTCAGGGGAAAATTCTCCCTTTGGTTCCCGTTTCGCCGAAAACCCCGTTTTTTTTGAATCGTCTTTTTGGGAAAGATCTCCTTTGGAAATCTGTATGTAATACTACTCAGATGCATTGAAAATTTGATAGCTTTAAATCGGCTTGATTGGGTCATTTTGGAGTGGAATGACTATGTAATAACCCTCTCGTTCCTTGACAAATTTTCCCCTCACCTCGAGATCGCCTCGGCTTAAGACAAAATCAGTTGGCTTGAGCCCCCCATTTTGAAGCATCGCCATTCTGTAGGGCCGTCGATGAGGAAGAAAGATCGATTGTCCGTCAAAAAGGGTGGGGTTTTCGTTGCCGGTTAGATAATGGAGGATTGAAGGAAAGATATCGATATGGCTCGCCATTTCGGCGGTCACTTTCCAAGGATAGGTGGGATACTTGAAAAGAAGGGGGACGTTTGTTTGTGCCTTATTGAGATGGGTTCCGTGAAAAAGAGCTCCCTCTTCAAAGAACTCCTCTCCATGATCTCCCGTAACGACGATGATCGCTTCTTCGTAAAGCCCCTTTTCTTTCAAAATTTGGAAAAATTTCCCCATCAGAGAGTCGACGTAGTGGATCGCATTCCGATAGCGATTTTTGATGTAGGGAAGATCTTTCTGTTGAAAGGTGAGATAATTGATCTCTTTTTTTATGGGAAGAAAGGGGAGATCCAAGTCATCAGGAAAGCTATACTCAGAGTGGGTGGCATCGAGAAAGAAAAGGAACACATTTCCTTCAGAAGGGCTGTTTTGGGTCATTGTCTTTTCGAAGGTCTCTATCAGGAGAGCATCCCTTTTCCAGGCCGGGATTGATCGATCCTCAAATTGGAGTCCTGGTCTCTCCATTTTCCCAAAGAGAGTATTTTCCATATTGAAGTAGAGAAAATCAGAGGAGCTATAGAGATAGATTTGATAACCGAGATTCTTGAGAACCTGCAAAGGAATCGCACCTTTTACCTTGGTTTCTTCAGGCCATCTGTAAGGGAACTGAGAGTAAAAAATCGAAAACCAGGAGAGGTGTGTTGAATTGGCATTTGAAAAAGAGAGGGGAATTGAGATGTTTTCTCGGCCAAAGGTGGTGAGAAACGGGGCTGTTGTGATATCGATAAAATCTTTTCTAAAAGTTTCAATCACAAACAGATAGATGTTTGGTTTTTTCTCGATGTGAAGAGAGTCGAAAGCGGCTAAGACCTCCGCTTCTTTTTGTGGGGGAGAGATGTCCCAAGGAAGCGAAACCACGGGAGAAAAAGAGGGGAGAAGAGTTGTTCCAAGGGGCAGTGTGTTTTCATATTTTTTCAAGATGTGTTGGGGAATTTCGTCGAAGGCGACCCATTCGAACAAGAGGGCAAAGGCGAAAAGCGAGCTCAAGAGACTTGATGTCTGCTTGATGGAGAGGAAAAGGGGTTTTCTTCGGCTCCAGAGATAGGTTGCCTTGTAGAGGCAAATTCCTAAAAGAGGAGTCAATAAGATTGCTGCAAAGATCAAGATAAGGAAGGTCGAGTTCAGGTTCATCGCCTGGAAAAGGATAAGAGGAGGATTCCCGAAGAGGAACTTGAGAAAATAGGAGAAGGGAGCATCAATAAGACGCATCATGAAGAAACTAGTGAATTGCACCAGGAGAGCAATGAAAAAAAAGGAGATCAAAAAAAAATAGGCCCAATTAGGCATTCTCGGTCGGAGCAACTGGCTGATCAGACTGAAAGCGAGGACTTCTAAGAGTGCTTGAGCAAGCGAATAGAGAAGGATATGAGGGGGAAGCGGGAGAGATTGAAAGAGAAGAGTTGTAAATAGAGCAACGCAAAAGAAAAAAATGAGGAAGAAGAGGTAATTGAATTGGGGCATTATTCTTCCCATAAGCTGCCTGGAAAAATAATGCAAGTTGCGGAGGGTGGGGCGACTTTACAGGCGTCCTGGCTCTGGATTGACAAGAAGATTTTTTTAGATGAAACTCGTCAAAAATGGGAGTTGCTATGCACAAGATAGTCGCATTGTTTTTGTTTCTCGGAGCCGTTTTCTCTATGCAAGCAGCTCCTCAAGTTGAATCTGTGGTGATTTTAGGGGGCGGAATGGGAGCTCTCACTTCGGCTTTGTACTTGGGAAGAGCCGAACTTTCGCCTCTTGTGATTGAAGGAAAACTCCCAGGAGGTCTCTTGACCCAGTCCCATAGTGTCCAAAACTGGCCGGGTGAAATGGAGATTGAAGGGGCAGAGTTAGCAGAAAGAATGCGTAGCCAGGCCGAATCGAATGGTGCTCGCTTTTTAGGCGAAGAGGTGGTCTCGGTCGATTTTTCTCGCCGCCCTTTCAAAATCAAGACGAGGACTTTTTTGGGAAAAAAAGGGGAAAGGGAAATCTTGGCTCAAAGTTGCATCATTGCAATGGGAACAGAGCCTAACTATTTGGGGGTCCCCGGTGAAACGGGTGCGAAAGGTTATTGGGGCAAAGGGGTGACCAATTGTGCGATTTGTGATGGAAATCTCTACCGGGATCAGGTGGTAGGTGTGGTAGGTGGTGGAGATGCGGCTGTTCTAGAGGCTCTTTATCTCTCAAATATAGCAAAAGAAGTGTTTGTTTTTGTTCGCAAAGAGAAGCTAAGGGCTGGTGAACAAAAACGGATCGCGGCGTTGCTTTCAAAACCCAATATCAAGGTGATGTATAAAACGCAAGTAACTGAAGTTAAGGGGGATGGGAATAAAGTCACCGCGGTTGATTTGAAGTCGCAAGGAAAAAAGATCTCCGATTTTCAACTTGATGGATTATTTTTGGCTATCGGGTCAAAGCCGAACACAAAGATTTTCAAAGGGAGTTTGGCTTTAGATGAGAAAGGTTACATCGTTGTTAAAGACGGGCAGCAAACCTCAGTTGAAGGGGTGTACGCTGTGGGAGACATTGTTGACCCAATCTTCAAACAGGCAGTTTCCGCTGCAGGAGATGGAGCGAAAGCAGCTCTCCAGGCGCAGCAATTCGTTTCCGATCGAATCAACGGTCTTGCAGCTGTAGAACCTCCGAAAGCAAAAGAGGCGACTGCGCAGATCAAGGCGGAAGTGATCGAAATCCGCAGTCTCGATCAATTTGAGCGAGAAATCGAGGAAAGTGGTTGTCTCGTTCTGGTCGATTTTTATGCCTCGTGGTGTGGTCCTTGCAAACGGATTTCCCCTCTCTTGGAAGTCGCGGCAGGAAAACTTTCTGGGAAGGTCAAGTTTTTAAAGGTCAATGTGGAAAAACTCCATGCATTAACCGATTCCTATGAGATCCGGGCGATGCCTACAGCACTTCTCTTCGATCGAGGAGGGAATGTGATTCAGCGCAAAGTGGGCTTAGGGCCCATCGCAGGGCTACTTGAGTCGCTTGAAGAATCCGAATGAAAAAGATGGGCAATTCCCTTTCCGAATTCCTTTTCGATCCATTGAGGGAGATCTCTTTGATCGTGCGGAACGAGTTCATCTGTCTTGGTTTTGAGTGCGGTGATTTGGATCGAGGGAGAGGCAAAAATATTTCCATGGTTGGCGAACCTCCCAATCAATTTATAAGTCCCATTGTGGAGACAAAATTCGTAAGGGGTTCTCCCAGCATTGAAACGAGAAATGAGACAGTAAGGCCAGGAAGCTTTTCGAAAAATGGACTGCCCTTCGAGAAATGGATGGGTCTGCTTCGTTAAGAAATCGAGAATGGTGGGGAAAATGTCGATTTGGGAAACCATCGTTTTTTCTACGTGGGGCTTGTCTTTCCCAAATTGCATCAAAATGGGAACTTGAGTCTGTTCTTGAACGAGGTGAGAGCCGTGAAAAAGATGGCCATGTTCAAAGAACTCTTCTCCATGATCTCCCGTGACGACGATGATCGCTTCATCCCGATTCGGTAGATTTTGTAAAAACTCTCCAAAAAGATGGTCGATATAGTGAACCGCATTTCGATAGCGATTTTTGATTTGATGGATTTTATTCGCGGAGTAAAAGGTCTTAAAATAGGCCAATTCACTTGCAAAAGGGGTGAAGGGAGGGGTCCAATTTTTTGGCCAACTGTAATCAAAATGGGTCGAATCCCAGAAAATAAGAAAGACTTGTCCCTCTTGCAGGTCAGGATTTTGGGCGATATCGAGTTTCAGTTTCGTGATGGCTTGCGCATCTGTATCGGCAGCTGACGTCGGAGCTTTATGATGGAATTGCTGAACCGAATCTAAAAGAAACCGATCAGTGCCAAAGAGGAGCTTTTCCATTCCATAGTAATTGAGCTGAGCCGAGGTGTAAAGGTGAATCTGGTAGCCCAAATTTTTAAGTAAGTGAAGTGGAGGGCTCCCCATACTCCAGTTTCTTTGCTGTAATAGATTCCAGTGGTGAGAGAATTGGGAGTGGAAAATAGAAAACCACGATTGATGAGAAGCGTTTGCATTCGATAGAGTAAGCTCGATGGGGGCTGCTTCTTGCTGGAAAGCAAAAAGATGCGGTGAGTTTTTCTCTGTGATGAAATCAGATCTAAAGCTTTCAATCACGAAAAGATAAATATTGGGCTTTTTTTTCAATTTAGCTGTTTCAAGAGCCACTGTATCGCGAATGAGTTCCTCGGCAAGAGGCGTTTGGATCGGTTTGACGATATTGAGCACCACCGTTTTTGGTTGTAAAAAAGTGGTTTTCCAGGGGAGTGATTGCAAAAAGGCGGTGTAGGTATTGGGATGAATGGCTCGAGATCCTAGAAAATCCCAAAGTAAAAGAGCGGTGGGCAAACAGACAAAACAGATCGGAAAGTATTCAAAACGTAAACGGAGTCGATGATTTTGGGTGAAAGTTGCAGAAGCGCGGTAGAGGAGAATGCCGAGGTAAGGGAGCGTCACGAGGGTTCCGAAAATCAGTCCCCATCCCCAGATAGGCACCCCTGAGGCATCGAGCAGATAGAGGAAGTTCGAAAACGTTTCATCCAAGACAAACGACTGAATTGCTCCCCAGACTGAGAGATCCAAAATCCGATCGAGAAGAAAATCGAGGATATGGAGAATTAAGCAAAAAAAAGAAAATCCAATGAAGGCAAAAAAAAGAGGCCGTTGACCAAAGTGTTGCAACAGATACCCGATGAAGACGAGAAGGCTTGTTTCTAGCGCCGCCTGACCAATGGCGTACAGGAAAAAGAAAAAGCGCGACTCGGTAAGAGGATCTTTCCCAAAAATACTACTCGCCGACATCAAGACGAGGAGGAAAAAGTAAATACCAAAATAAATGTAGTTGAATCCACGGGGCTTTTCTTTCTGGCTCATATCTCTAATTCGTTATATATTCTTAACTTGGATAAAAGGTAAAGATCTATGCATCTGGATTGGGTTTCCCACTTTCAGCTTTTCTTATTTGATTTCGATGGACTCCTGGTAAATACAGAACGTCTTCACTACCAGGCGTATATGAATATGCTCAGTCGACATGGGTATTCTTGCGAATGGGATTTTGGGAAATTTTGTTCGTTGGCTCATCTCAACAGCGAGGCTTTGAGAGAACAAATCTATCTCGATTTTCCCGACCTCGATCCGAATTGGCAAGCGGTTTATGCAGAGAAGAAGGAGTGTTATAAGGAGCTCTTAGCCCAAGGGAAGGTTGAATTGATGAAGGGCGTCGAGCCACTCCTTCAGGAGCTGTCTCAAAGAGAGATTCGACGTGCTGTAGTGACTAATTCCCCTTTAGAGCAGATTCAGATCATCAAAAAAGGACTTCCCCTTTTACAAACTATTCCCCATTGGATCACGAGAGAAGACTATCTTCGCCCAAAGCCAGATCCCGAGTGTTACCTTCGTGCTATAGAGCTCTATGGGAAGAGGGGAGATCGGATCGTTGGATTTGAAGATTCTTTGAGGGGTTTAAAAGCGTTGATGGGAACTCCCGCTCTCGCTGTTTTGATCTCCCCGCTCGATCATCCATTGATCGATGGGAATTTGCCTGCGGGGGTGCTTCATTTCGAGTCTTTGGAGGTGGTGTTATACGAGTTGAGATAGAAAGGTTTTTGCGGGGACCAGAATCGGCCCTTTTTCTTCAAAGCAGTTTCTCTCTACAAAAGGAAGATCGAATGCCACTTGGAATGCATGGGGGGCCCATGTCTGTTCTTGGAACTGATAGAGGAAAGGGGAAAGGCCTTTTGCTTTGGATTTTACCTCAACGAGAAACCAAGGTTTCTTATCTTTAGTTACAAGGAAATCAACTTCAGCCCCTTCTTTTGTCCGCATGTAATGCAATCCATAATCTCCCAAGCCTCGATCACTCCAAAAGTGGATGGCTTTTAACAAATGGCTCGCGACAAGATTCTCGTTGCGGTGTCCCTCATCCTCAACAAGAGACCAATCCCAGAGGTACAGCTTGGGTTCCTTCAAAAGAGATCTCCGAATATTTTTTTGACCACGGCTGAAAGAGCCTTCCAATCTGCTTCGGCAATCGATTTTGGATTTGTCCGAATGTCTTTTTCAATGAGATCTGGAGAAACAATTTCTGCGATAGAAAGAGGATGGATCCGATAATAAAAATAGCGCCTCATTAAACTGTCGCCCCCTTTCTTGTACACATCGAGTCTGGAGCTTCCCGTAACAATGATTTTGGCTCTTCTCTCGTAGAGATCAAAAAAACCCTTCAGGAAGTTCTTCCATTTCCCAAATTTGTAAATCTCATCAAAGATCAGAATCGGGATCTCCCTTGTGATTTCCTGGAGCGACACCTGCCTTGCTACAACATCTGGTCCTCCTAGAAATAGTAATCTCTCTGAAGGATTATCCCAATTCAAGTAGTGTTTATTTCCGTAAGTTGATGATATATCAAGACTTAATGTCGTCTTACCCACCTGTCTTGGTCCCATTAAAAAGATCATTTGACGGTACTTGGCAAGATGCTGAAGGATTAGGGCTGTGTAGATTCGTCGCACAAGACTATTTTACGATACGTCGTGTTTTGGTCACGGCTTTTGTGTGGCCTATCGTATTTTAGTCATAAAGCACTTCCATCAAAAATAGACCGTGAGGAGGTGCTGATGTCCCTGCCTTCTTCCGGTCCCTTGCATTCAGGATATCGGGGATTGCCTCTGCCAGGCAACGTCCCCATCCAATATCGAGAAGAAGACCTGTGATATTTCTCACCATTTTGTATAAGAACCCGTCAGCTTGAAATTCAAGCCGAACACCCCCTTTTTGGGCGATGCACTCGAGTCGATAAAGGGTTCGAATTGGATCATAACTGGCGGTTCCCCGATGGGGCTGATTAGCGAATGAAGTGAAGTCATGGGTCCCGAGAAAATAGGGAATCGCTTTTTGCATCCGATCGAGATCGAGAGGGACCCCCACATGATAAGCATAAAGGCGGGAGAAGGGGTCTAAGATGGGATCGAGATGGAGGTGATAGTGGTAGATTTTCGATTTCGCCTTATAGCGTGCGTGAAAATCGGGGGCGACGGGGATAACGTGGCGGGTGCGAATGGTGGGGGGCAACAGGGCGTTGAGTGAGAGGAGGAGCTTCTCTCTTGCAAAAGGGATTTCGGTATCGAAGTGGGCCACTTGTCCCATTGCATGGACACCCGCATCGGTTCTCCCCGATCCGGTGAGGTCGATAGGGTGGCGAAAGAAGGTTTGGAGGGCTCTTTGGATAAGGGGTTGTATCGCGGTTGCGTTATTTTGGACCTGCCATCCAGCGAAGGAAGTCCCGTCATAAGAAATGAGAAGCTTGTAGCGATTCATAGGTGGAAGGTAGCCGATATAATCCTTTTGGCCCTTCAAGCGATAGGAAGTTGGCAACGTTTCCGTGAGGTTCAAAGGTGGATTTGGATCCACCCTTGAGTTGAAAAAAGCTTAGGAGAGATGTTTGTTGACAATTTTTGTCATCTCAAACATGTTCACCGCTTTTTTCCCGCCGAAAACTTTTTGAAGATTTTCATCCGGATTGATGTTTCTTTTGTTTTTCGGATCTTGTAGGCCTTTTTTCTTAATATAAGCCCACAGTTTCTTAGTCACTTCAGTTCTTGGCATCGGTCCTTCGCCCACGACAGCAGAGAGTTCTTTGCTGGGTTTCATGGGCTGCATGAATTTAGATGCTTTAGGTTTTGTTGCCATAGGTTAGGTTCTCCTTTGAAAAAGCTAGACAATAAGTCTTTTCCTATACGGATCTTTTATCTTTCCTCGTATTTAATAGTCAAAAAAAATCGCGCACTAGAGTAAATTTTTTTTTCAGGGCCTCCTTCTTGCTGCTGGCGAGGAATTGGGCAACAAAGCCGAGACGATGCAGAAGAAGCCGTTGTTGATGCAATTCAGAAGACAGGAACAACACTATTGCAAAGTTGGGCTGAGAAGAAAAATGTCATAGCCGAAGGGCGTTGCTGCATAAATAGCTGCGGATAAGGTTTTTCTTGTTCTCAAGTCACTGAGTCTTTAAATTTTTTGTTATCAAGCAAAAAAACGTAGGCTCAATATGGCTCCCGAGAAAGATGTCGCTCCTTCCAAAAAGAAAGACAAGTACCGAATCCGCAACTGGCGACAGTATAATCAATCGTTGGTAAATCGGGGAAGCATCACTTTTTGGTTCAGTGAAGATGCCATTGAGAAATGGCATGCTGTCGAACGAACAGGCAAGCCCGGACGGCCCGATATTTATTCAGATGATGCAATTCGATGTGAGCTAATGATCAAAGCCGTATTTCGGATGACGCTACGGGCTCTGCAGGGATTTATCACGTCGATCATCACCATTTTGAACCTTGACCTCACATGTCCGCATTATTCAGTGTTTTGTCGTAGAGCTAAAGACCTTCAGATTCCATTGAGAAAATTCCTAAAGCCTGGAGA
>DAIDIZ010000001.1 GCA_027451585.1 Chlamydiota bacterium | reverse complement strand
GAAGAGTGGCAAAAGCTTGTAGTAGAGGAGCATTAGCGGCAAGATTAAATGTCATGTTGTCCTTAATGGTAATCAAAGGACAAACACAACACACTCAGAAATAATTACTTGTCAAGCTATTTATCATGCAATCGCCCTGGGTATGGTCATCATCAAAATGGAAAGAATCAGTGATTGTTTTCTTCCAATTCGATCTCCTAATCGTCCAAAGAATATCCCACCCAAAGGCCGGGCTAAAAAACCAAGGCCGAAAATTAGGTAAACATTCATCAAATTTTCGACCGATAAATGGTTCCCAAAGAAAATTTTTGAGAGAATCGGAGCCCAATACACATAAAGATAAATTTCATACCATTCGAGGAGATTCCCAATCGTAACCGCTAAAATAACCGTTTTTTTCTCTTTCTTTTGGAAATCAAGAAGTGAGACGTTCATGTCTATTTTAGCCCCATTTCAGCTCTTACATCTTGAATGAAAGCATCAATTGCTTTTTTTGTTACGTGAGGAAGGGGAATGATATGGGCAATCTCTTTTTGGACCGCAAGTTGCCATTTTTTTACTAGTTTCATTGAAGGTTTTGGAAATACGACGATGATAGAGTTGTCGTTTCGCCATGATTTGATTCCGTACCTTGTAAACTGTTTAATCGCATAATCGGCTTTTTCGATAGATTCTGAAACAAGGAGACGAAAATTAAGTTTTTTTTCAGATTTCAGAGCTTGCCAGAGAAAGAGGGGGCTCAGGCCGCTTCTAGAGCCTGTAATCGTATTGTCTTTTGTTCCCACATACTCAATATGTTGCCCGATCGCTTTTACATGAGATTTTTTTGTCACCATCACTCCGCAGGGCACTGGAGATCCAATCATTTTATGACCACTGATCACAATGCTATCAATTCCTTCTTGGAAATCAAAAGCTTGTGAGGGTTTTTGAGGGAGAAAGGGTAAAATCATTCCAAAAAAAGCAGCATCGCAATGAATGTAGAAGTCGCGGATATTCAAATCGGTTAAAATTTGATTAATTCGGGGGATACTATCAACAGCTCCCTTCATAGTTGTTCCAATATTGGCAAAAATGATCGGAACTTCTTTTCTATGTGCTAATTCCTGACGTAATGCGTCATAATCGATTTCTCCTTGGTTCAACGAGGGGAGTTTTACCTGTTTCATTTGGAGGAGGCGTAAATTTTTGGGAACGCTGTAGTGGGTTTGGTCTGAGTAGTACACGATTCCATTGGGGTGTAGTTCTCTTGCGAGATAAAGACCGTAGAGATTTCCCTCAGTGCCGCCTCCTGTGACGTAACCCCAGTAGTCATCTTTAGGGGCATGAAAGAGTTTTGCTACATGGTCTATCACCATTTTTTCGATTTTGAGCGTATTGAGTTGGTAGTGCCAAATATCCCCAAACGGGTCTCCTAAATTATTGAGATGACAATTGAGGAAGGGGCTGCAGTCTGAGTAATTGAATTTGAGCGAAATGGGATAGCCCAGCATGTGTTTTGTTGCTTTTTTGAACTTCCTTAATAAAGTATTTAGCATTTTCGAGTACTTCATCTAATAAGCAGTCCCTTGTTCTATCTTTCTATTACAGGAATTCTATTTTTGTGTAGAGGACTCATTTCCGGGATATACTCGTTCCACTCCAAAATGGCCCAAGCAAGCCGATTTAAAGCTGTCAAATTTCCAATAAAAAATTGGGGCCAATATTGAATTAATATTAACCCCAATTTTTTATTGAAAATTTGATGCTTTAAATTCGGTTTTCTTAGGGCCTCTTTGGAGTGGAACGAGTATATCCCAACGGATTAGGTTTTTTATGCAATACTCTCTTCCTCTGGGGTGCAAGAAATAGGTAAAATCATTACTGTAAAAGAATGTGACTGTTTCTGTTTTTTCATGAGAAGTCGATTTCATTTTTTTGATCACCCATTTCGGATAGGAATCCTTTTTTTGAGTTGGGTCGGATGTGTTTTTCCTCAAACTTTAAACTATTGGAGAGGCGTAAACCCAAACTGGTCCGATTCGAGTAATTGGTCTCTTGGTGTTGTTCCAGATAGTTTCTCTGTGCAGGCTACTTTTAGTGTCCCCCCTAATTCTTCGCCGCCGACTTTGACCAGTTCTATTTCCTTATATGGCGTACTGTTTGATCCCGGTTCCTCGAATGGGTATACGATCAGCTCGATACCTCCAACAAATCAGATCCAATTTAGCGGCAATGAATCGTTGGCCATTCTTTCCTCGTCAGGGTCTAATGTGATTTCTTCGCCAATCCAGCTTACACAATTTTCTATGACGAATCAGGCTTTTTTCGGATGTTTGCCTGGCAGCTTTCTTACCTTGTCTGGGCAGATCTCTGAATTAGGGTCTTCTGCAACCAT
Organism: Chlamydiota bacterium; assembly: GCA_027451585.1. Classification (GTDB taxonomy): domain Bacteria; phylum Chlamydiota; class Chlamydiia; order Chlamydiales; family SM23-39; genus DAIDHZ01. Next base: position 17,527 of record DAIDIZ010000001.1, on the reverse strand, counting down.
TCTCGTCTCCAATGGTGGTGTTGTCAGTCTGACTTACCCTGCCAACCTGTATTCGGGAGGGACTCTCGTCTCTGACACAGCGATATTGCAGGTTCCGTCAGACGGAGCTTTAGGAACAGGACCTCTCTTTCTTGCGGGAGGGACTTTTCAATTAGGTTCTTCCTTGAGTTCCAATCGTCCTTTTGAAGTGCAATCTTCACCTTCCGTTCTTTCATCGATTGATCTAAATGGATTTAACTTCTCCTACACAGGGCCGATCACTGATTATGGATCAGGCTCCACAGCTCCTTTGCAAGTGCAATGCTCAGGAAGCAGTGGAGTCTTCACGTTGGGCAATACACAATCGAATAACTCTTATTCGAGTGGAACCAATCTCGTATCTGGGACGTTATCCGTTTCGACCGATGCGGCTCTCGGAACGGGAGAGCTCACTCTTTCTGGAGGAATTTTCCGAGCAGGGGCTTCGTTTTCTTTGAATCCCAATCGCTCTATTTCTCTTGGGACTGCTGTCATCGATCCTTTTGGAAATCTATTGCAGATACAGGGGCCTATCAGCGGGGGATCTCTTACAATCCAATCTTCCTCAGGAACAGGAACGATAGTCTTATCAAATTCCTCCAATCATTATTCAGGTGGGACTTCGGTTTTGTCTGGGACTTTACGGATCCTTTCTGATTCTGTTTTGGGATCGGGCTCTTTGAATGTTCAGGGAGGAACCTTGCAAGCGGGAGCTTCTTTTACCTCCTCTCGGACCATCTCGATTGGTCCTGCCAATCTAGACTCGGCTGGATATACGATGACTTGGAATGGTCCTTTGAACGATTTGGCAGCGCCTGGGACCCTTCTGACGATACAATCTTCCGCTTCGCCTCAGGGGACAGTTGTTTTAGGTGATCCGTCCAATTCTTACTCCGGGGGAACGAAAATTGTCTCAGGGACTTTACAAATCTCTGCTTCAAGTTCTTTGGGATCGGGCCCTTTAACGATCCAAAATGGGACTTTGCAAGCAGGCTCTTCATTCACGTTGAGTCTTGCTCCTCCTATTTCCCTTGTCTCTGCAACAATTGACACGTTTAACAATCAGCTGACGATAGGACCGAGCACTCAGCTGACCGGCAATGCGCTGACCGTTATCTCTTCAACTGGATCGGCGGGTTCTTTACTTTTGCAAAACACAAGCAATAACTACTCGGGAGGCACCACGCTTGTTTCTGGAACTCTCCAGATTCCCTCTGACCAGGTATTGGGAGCTCTAACCGGTGGCGTGACTCTCTCGGGAGGGATTTTTCAGGCAACAGGGCCGATCTCATCGAGTCGTCTGTTCACTGTGAATTCTGGGAGTATGATCGATACAAACGGGAAGATGATCACTTTATCGAATTCGGGTGGTCCAAATATCACGGGAAGTGGCCCCTTGCAGATCCAATCATCCACTGGATCGGGTGGGATATTTGACATAAGCGCTTCAACGCAAAATACTTATAGCGGAGGAACTGTTTTGGTGGGGGGGATTTTGCGTATTGGCGCCGATGGCTCTCTCGGGAATCCTAAGACGTTGACTTTGGGTGGGGGAACGACGCTGCAAGCGGCAACAGGCAGCTCGATTAGTTTAATTCCTAATCGAACTCTCTCTTTATCGGGATCTGCTACGATCGATGTAAATGGAACGGCGATGCAAATCGGTGGCGCCATTAAAGGAAGCGGAGCGTTAACGCTAGACAGTTCTACCGGCGGAGGGAGCCTCTCTTTAACCGGTGCGCTTTCGTATTTAGGACCGACGACGATCAATGCGTCGACAACACTGAGTGTGAGTTCTCCCCCAGTAGGGCCGATTGTCAATAGTGGGACTCTCGTCTTTGCCCTGTCAAGTCCCGCTTCTTACGGGGGAGTGATCTCTGGGAGTGGTCCGATCGCCGTGCAAGGCACTTCTCCGCTCACTCTTACGGGCGGTAGTCCTGCCTTCACAGGAGCTGTGACTGTGGCATCTGGTTCTTCTCTTGCTGTAAATGGCAATCTGTCGAGCTCTTCTCTTATGACGGTGAATGGTCTTTTGAGCGGGATTGGCTCTGTGGGCCCATCTGTTGTGAGCGGGACGATTCAACCTGGCGATCCAGGTTCTCAGATTCTTACGGTCAATGGACCCTTGTCGTTCAATCCGGGAGGAACTTTTCTCGAACAGCTCTCAGGGCAGAGTAATGCTCTCCTACAAGTAAATGGCGTGGCCAATCTCACAAATGGGCAGTTGGTTGTTCAGCCGCTGGGCGGATTTGGTTTTTTTGGTTTTTCCAATCACTACACTATTTTGGAGGCAGCGTCGATCTCTGGGCTGTTCAATTCTCTAATTTCTGTTACCGATCCTGCTTTTAAACCTTCTCTTGTCTATGGATCCACGACAGTCGACTTGATTCTATGGCAATCAAGACCTTTTCATGGCTTCTCCTGTGGCAATCGAAACGAGTGTGCGGTTGCTCACAATATTGATGCGTTGGGAGCTGCTTTTTCTGTTCCTCCAGACCTGGTCAACATCGTCAACTCGTTTGCAGGAGAAAGCGACGTGCAGGTAAATAACGCTCTCGACCAGATGCACCCCGCGGCAATCAGTGCGTTGGCTGAGGTACAATCAGGTCTCGGGGGGGAGCTCCTCGCTCTTTTTTGTCGAACCCCTTCGCTTTCTTGTCGAGAGGTGAAAGTAGATCGGTTATGGGTCGCTCCTTTTGGGTTTTTCAGAAAAGAAAATGCGGAGGGGATAGAGATTGGATTTCGGTCGAAAACAAGAGGAATTGCAGTCGGCTATGATACGCAACTTTTGGATGGTTTGTCCGTCGGATTTGGGGGGACCTGGAATCAAACTGATCTCACATGGACGTTGGACCGGGGATATGCTTATGTCGAAAGAGCGATGGGAGCTTTTTATTCTGATTTCACAGTGGGCAATTTCTACCTCGGAGGGACTCTATGTGCCGGCCAAGATTGGGTGAAAACGGTGCGGCAGCTCCATTTCACGATCGTCGATCGACAGGCGAGCGCCCATTCGACAGCGCTCGATGTGGAAGGGCGATTGACCTCTGCCTACTTTTTTGGAAGGCCTTCTTGCCTTCTCTATCCTTATGCGACGGTCGATTACCTGTATCTCAAAAATGATTCTTTCCAAGAATCGGGGGCTTTTTCGCTCAATTTACAAGTGGATCCGTACCAGAGTCATACTTTGCGAGCAGAAGCAGGTGGGGCGCTCCGTTTTATCGATCGGAATCGAGATAACTCGATCTGTATTTCTCCATTCCTTGGGTTAGGCTATGTGTTAGAGCTTCCGTTAGAACGAGATCTCTATCGAGCCCGATTTGCGGGTCAGTCAATCCTTTTTGAAACGGAAGGGTGGCAGAAGGGATGGCAACTCTTATCGCTTCAATTTGCTTTGACGATCAACTACCACAGGATTACCTGTGATGCATCCTATCGGATGGAGGTCGACCCTCAAGGAAACACTCCGCTTGTGAACCAGAGAGCGACTTTTGCGTTCCGCTTCGACTTTTGAATCATTTTCGCCATATATACTCGTTCCACTCCAAAATGACCCAAGCAAGCCGATTTAAAGCTATCAAATTTCCAATAAAAAATTGGGGTCAATATTGAATTAATATTAACCCCAATTTTTTTATTGAAAAATTTGATGCTTTAAATCGGTTTACTTAGGCCACTTTGGAGTGGAGCGAGTATATAAGAACTCTCGTGGTTGACGGTTTCTGGTGCATGGACTTCTTTTGAACATTCTATTTACCTCTAACGGAAAGCTGTATATGATCGAAAAAGGATGATAATTCGGAAAATGATTCAGAAGGTAGTTTTTCTTCTCTCTCTTTTGCAGGGAATTCTCTTTGCTACGACGACTTCGCAATGGACGGGGACTTCGAATGTTAGTTGGGGCAATACAGGGAACTGGACCTTGGGGGTACCGAATGGAGATGGGGATGAGGCCGATTTTACAGTGACTCCGCCGCCTAGCAATCTACCCAGTATTGACGCCTCTTACACTGTGGGCATAATCAAATTCGATCCGCAAACCCCAACCGGATATACGTTGAGCAATGGGGGCGGTTCACTGACTCTCTCCAATAGTTCTAATTCAGCTCAACTCTCGTCTCTTTCTGGGAGCAACACGATCGCAGCACCTATCACTTTAAATAGCAACTGGGCCCTTTCGATCTCATCGGGGTCTACAGTGACGGTCTCTGGATTGATTTCGGCAGCTGGACAGACTCTGAACTTAAGTGGATCGGGCCTATTGAGCCTCACTAATACGTCCAATAGCTATACAGGAGGGACTACTGTTCAATCGGCTATTTTACAAATTTTAGGGGATGGGTGTTTAGGCAGTGGATCTCTCGCTCTCAATGGAGGGACTCTGCGAGCTGGGACGGCAGCGATCTCATCGAGTCGGTCTATTGCGTTGACTGGAAATTGTCAGATCGACACAAACAGTCAAACGATGAATTGGAACGGCTCTCTTGGAGGGAATGGATCTCTTACTGTCTTGAATACAGGCGGGAGTTTATCGCAAGGTCGTCTCATCTTAGGCGGCTCCAATAACTACGCAGGAGGAACAACGATAGCGAGTGGATCCACTTTGCAAGGCACTTCAGCGAGCATTCCGGGGAATGTAACGAATCAGGGGGCTTTGTTCTTTCAGCAAACGGCTCCAGGAACTTATTCTGGCGTTGTCTCGGGCGGAGGGAATTGGACTATTCAAGGATCTTCGTTGGCTCTCTCTGGCAATAGCCCTGCTTTTACGGGATCGATCTCGATTCTCTCAGGATCCAATGTCACAGTGACAGGAGAGATCTCTTCTCAATCGGTCACGGTCGATGCTTCGTCCACTTTGCAAGGGACTGGAAGTGTGACAGTTGCACCGGGGCAAGCTCTTACCGTTCAAGGGACTTTTGAGCCAGGTGTTTCGGGACAGGGGACTTTCACGCTCAATGGAGATCTGATCTTGGCGTCAACGAGTACCTATCTTCAGGATCTCTCAGGATTAGAGAATGCATTTTTGTCTGCGACTGGCGATGTTGATTTGCAGGGGGGGGCTCTTGTTGTAGATCCTCTTTCTCAACTTGGGTTTTTTGGCTTTTCAAAAACCTACACGATTCTGACAGCCCCGAATGTGATTTCTTCTTTTGGCTCTTTTTCCATGAAAAATCCGAATCTTATTTTATTGCCTCCCCAGTATTCAGCAACCTCAATTCAACTCACGATCCAGAATCCGCGCCCCTTTAATGGTTTTTCTTGTAGCAATCAAAATACCTGCGCAGTGAGCCATAATTTGGATCAGCAAACAGTGATTTCTACCATCTTGCCCGACATGGTGGGTGTGGTCGATGCCATGGCAGGACTTTCCACCTCTCAAGTCAACGATGCTTTGGATCAGATGACCCCCGCGGGGCTGAGCGCTTTTACAGAGGTACAGACAAGTCTGGGGGGAGAGATCCTCTCGCTTTTTCATAGGACTCCCTCAGTCCTTTGTTCTTGCTCACAACCGAGTCGGATTTGGATGGAACCTTTTGGTTCTTGGAGAAAAGAAAAAAGTGTGGGGATGCAAAAAGGATTCCATGCGAGGACAAGAGGAGTTGCGTTTGGCCTTGATCGGCAATTTTTTGAAAAGTGGACTTTAGGAGTGGGGGGCACCTGCAGTCAGACCGATCTCACCTGGAATGACCAGGGTGGGTATGCTTATGTAAAGAGATGGTTTGGAGCTTTTTACTCAGACCTGGTAGTGGGTCCTTTCTATCTCGGACTTTCCGCATGTGCGGGGGAGAATCGTCAACACTCAATACGCCAGATCCATTTCACCACAGTCGATCGAGAAGCGATTTCTCACCGCAGAGCTCTTGATCTCGAAGGACAATTCACCGCCGCTTATTTCTTTGGAAAACCAACTTGCCTGCTCTACCCCTATGCCACTGTCGACTATTTTTGTTTGAAAAACCGGCCTGTTTCTGAATCGGGAGCTTCTTCTTTGAATCTCCGAATAGAAGAACAAGACAACCAAACGATGCGAGTTGAGGCTGGCGGAGCGCTTCGCTTCATCGATCGGAATCGCGATAATACGGTGTGTATTTCCCCTTTTCTCGGCTTTGGTTATGTGCTCGAGTTACCCCTGATCCGAAATCCCTATCAAGCCCACTTCTCATCCCAACCCGTCTCTTTTGCCACGAAAGGATGGGATATGGCTTGGCAATTATTGAACCTTCGATTTGCTCTGGGACTTACCTATTACGGGTTGACTTTAGACAGTACATATCGGATTGAGGTGTCTCCAGAAGGCGGGACACCTTTAGTGAATCAGTGGGCTTCTTTTAGAGCTTCATTTAATTTTTAGAAATCGACAGTTATTCTCGCTGTTAAACCTTGTAGAGCGAGTAGGCCTGTGTTGATGGCAGTCTCTTTTTCTAAGAAAGCGCTGTTGGCTTTTGAGCGGTATACTTCTTGGAGGTTAAACCAAGAATTGACCTCGTAGCCACCAAAGACCTCAACTCGGTTGGCTGGGAAGTTCTTTTGCCAAGAAAGGCCTAAAAGACCTTGAATGGTGAACACTGCTCGGGCATCTTGATAGCAAGAGTAGGCGTAAGGGACAAGCGAATTGGTCGCTGTTTGTTTGGTCGTATTCTCATAAGATCCAACAAACAGCGCACAAGAGGCCCCGCTTGTTAAATAGAGATCATGTCCGCAAAACCAATCCACTGTTGTCCCTAAGCGGAGACCTCCTCCAATGAACTTCCAAGCGTGTTTGAGGTTTGTCGCTTCATTCATTATTGTCAGGTAGTCGACGTTCCAATCCTGATTGATCCAAGCGACAGAGGTGCTTCCGATGAAACGAATTCTTAAATGGGGATTTGGATTGAAGAATCGATCAACTGAAAGATCTCCTACGTTGTAATTGAGATGAATCGCGCTTTTGGCTTGAGAAAGAGGATTAGCAAAGATCTGAGGGAAGGTTCCGACGAGATACTTTCCCGCTGTTTGAGGGGCTTTTACCTGATCGGTCCCTCTTGTGGTAAACCTTGTGTACTGTGCCCACAGCTCCCAGTAGTGAGGGGCTCGAAAATAACTTAGAGCGACTCGAAATCCAGGATCTCCATCGAACCGCGCCTTGTGGAAATGGCCGATTGCGTAGCTATTGCCGCTCGGCGCCGTAGTCCCCATTTTCAGCGCGTAATCTAAAGACCCCTCTTGGACTCTCCAATAAAGCAAACTCGTATGGAGGGAAAAAACGGGGGTATCTCGCTTAAATAGGTCCGCATCATAAGGGAGGGTTGTTGACTCAATGGGATGTGGGGGGTGCTGAGAAGGCGCTCCCTGTAAGCTTCCAAAAAATCCTAAGAGGGCTAGGAGACTGTTATATCGAAAATGGTGCAAAAGTCGGTTTTTTGGCCGGTGTGAAAGCTGCCAAAAAGTCGACGCTTGAATCATTTCCGGTATAACATTCTTTAAACAGGCGAATCGCATAATCTATGGTCCTTTTAATGGGTATATAGAGTGTGCAGAGAAAGAAATCAAGCTCTTGCCTTTTGATCTTCTTTTGGGTAGATTGGACGACTTTCAAAGAGATCTGCATGGGTCGTATTCTGTTTTTAGCTCTTCTTTCTATTCTTTTGTCGCTTGAGGCCAAGAACTCGATTTGTTTGAACATGATTGTAAAAAATGAGAGTCGGGTCATTCGACGTTGCCTCGATTCAGTGAAGCCTTATATCGATTATTGGGTCATTGTCGACACAGGTTCTAGTGACGCAACCAAAGAGCTCATTCGCTATCATTTACGGGATGTTCCAGGGGAGCTCTACGAGCGCCCTTGGCGCAATTTTGGAGAGAACCGATCCGAAGCATTTCAGCTCGCTCGGCATAAAGGCGATTATATTTTGTTTATGGACGCTGATGACATTCTCGTGGTAGGAAAGGATTTTACGTTTCAGGATCTCTCTTTCGACCTTTACAATATGTGGAGGGGATCCGAAGGGTTTACCTACCAAAAACCACAGCTTGTCAAAGGAGATCTTCCCTGGAAGTGGATTGGCGTGACCCATGAATATTTGGGGATTGATATCCCGTATACCTCAGATTTATTGAATTCGGATCAAATCAATTACGTGACCTGTGATGGGGGGCACCGCTCTATTGGAGCGAGAAAGTTTTTTGAAGATATTCAGATGCTTGAGGAGGGACTCAAAAAAGAACCTCAGAATGAACGATACGCCTTTTATTTAGCTGAAAGTTATCGGAATGCCGGACAGAAAGGGAAAGCCCTTGAATGGTTCCAAAACCGAGTTTCTCGGGGAGGGTGGGATGAGGAGGTTTTTTGGTCTCTTCTCCAGATTGGCCACATCTTAAAAGATATAGGAATCGCTTCTAATTTGGTAAAACAAGCTTACTTGAATGCCCATGAATATCGTCCTCATCGAGCCGAACCGATCTATTTTCTCGCTAATCTTTGTAATCAGGAACAAGATTATGATGCCGCCTATCAATTTCTGCATAAGCGAGATCAGATCAAAATCCCTCAAGAAAAGGATGCCCTCTTCAATATGGATTGGATTGAAGAATACGGGCTTTTATTTGAACAATCAATTGCTGCGTTCTACGTAGGAAAATACGACGAATCGATTGAGGCTTGTGATCGGATTCTCGATCATCCACATGTTCCCGATTCTTGGAAGGAAATAACAAAGAGAAATCGAGAATTTCCCTTGAAACATGTCAAAGAGAGTAAAAAATAATGAAACACATCTTTTGGTTGATTTTTTGTGTTATCTCTTCTGTTCATTCTTTTTCGCAAGATCCCGTTGCATCTTCTCTAAACAATATTGTCCTTGAGACTAAGCAGCTGATTTTAAAAGAGTTTCCGAATGCCTATAACCCTTCGATCATCGGTTTTAGAGACGGCTATATCCTGACTTTTCGCTACACACCGTATCAAAAGAATCCGGCCATTTCCTACATAGGCATTGTTTTATTAAATGATCAGTTTGATCCTATTTCTAATCCAGAACTTCTTTTAACCCGAGATCGCAATAGCATCACACAATCCCAATCAGAAGATGCTCGTCTTTTTTCTTGTCGAGATCGGATCTTCATTATCTACAATGATAATATCGAAAAGAATAATCCTGAGACTTATGAGAGAAGAGATATTTTTATTGCCGAGCTTGTCTACAATGACGACTATTTTTCTTTATTGCCCCCCACGAAGATGGTCTGTCATGAAAAACTCTCCCAAATGTGGCAAAAGAATTGGGTCCCTTTTGAGTGGAACCATGTTTTGTATTTGACCTATTCTATTAGTCCTCACGAAGTGATGTATGTAAACCTCTCTACAGGAGCGTGTTACTCTTCCTATGTCACGTTTTCTCCCATTGAATGGCGTTATGGGACGTTAAGAGGGAGTAGTGCCGCTACCTTAGTTGATGGAGAGTATTTAGCCTTCTTTCATTCAGGAACGAAGATGGCTAGTTCTGCGTCGAACGGGGAGCAGACGTGGCATTATTTCATGGGTGCTTACACTTTTTCCTCCAAACCGCCATTTGAGACTTCTCGTATTTCCCCCCATCCGATTACGGGCCCTGGTTTCTATGCTCCTTCTCAGTATTGGAAAAAGATCATTTTCCCTGGAGGGTATATTGTTCGAGACCCATATATTTACGTTGCTTATGGAAGAGATGACGGAGAGATGTGGATCGCGAAAATGGATAAGAAAGAGCTGATGGCGTCGCTTGTTTCTGTTAAAAACGTCTCTCGACCCTCTGGTAAATCTGCCGGTTGACAATGCCGCAAGGGCCTCTTTCTGGAACTGAGATCTGATAAATTGGAATGGAAATGATGATTTCAGCCTGGAAGATGGCGCGAAAGATCGGATCATAGCTGAACTTCAAGTTGAGAGCGCAATAGTCCTTGTATTGAGGCACGATCCGGAGCATAACGCCCCTTTGCCTCTCTTCGCACCGGCACGCGGTCACATAATAGGGGCCTAAGCCAGTGTAGAGAAGGAAATTCTTGGAGCGAATAGACCAGTATCCTAACTCTGCATTGAATCCATAGGCAAACCATCCATTGATGCATTTGCTTTCACAGCAGCGCCAAAGATCACTGTGCTGTCCGAAAGGGATATAGAAATTTCCTCGGATTTCCCATCTTTTGCCGATGATTTCGAGGCCGACGGTTGTTTGTTGCGAATACCCCTTTCGATCGTGTCTATAATCATAATAGGTATTAATCCCGAGAAATTCACAAAACGCCTTTTGATTGGGAATATAGCGTCCAACAAATCCGAAACTTCCTGCGAAGACGCCATCATCGAAGCGGTAGCCTCTTAAGTCGATCATGGGTAAGAATTTTGCCTGTCGCGTTTCTGGGGCGAGAAGAACTTCTAAAAGTGAGTAATTCGTCACAAACCTTCTTTCCCTTTCTCCGCATCCTTCGGTATGGCTGATCGCAATTCTCTGGGGAGTGAGAAATGGGTTTTCATTCTCTTTTTTCTGCGCGACCTTTCCACCATTCTCCAGAGAAGAGACCGACTTTTTCGGGCCTAATATCGGTTTGGTTGGATGGGGAATGCTCAAATCGGCGGTGGGAACTGTCCTATTTTTGAAAGTAGGCCCCTTTGCTTCAACAGAAGAGGGTTCCCTATCTTCAATCTGAGAGGAGAGAATCTCCTCCTCGTTTTTTAAGTTCGTTTCGACTTGAGAAAGACGATTTTCTTCTTCAAATTGGGGAGGGTCCATCTGATGCTTGATCAACTCTTCAAGAGAGATTTCTGGGGGGGGAGTCTTAGGATCTTCGTAAAAGGGTTCCCATTCAACAGAGGTGGAGGCAGTTTCTTCTTCTTGCGCTTCGGGAAAGGACGTGATCAAAAGATCTTCATCATGAGGGGACTGATGAGAAATATCGGAAAGAGGGTCTTCTTTTGATTCTAAAGATTCCAAAGGAACGGAAGGAGAAGAAAGGGGGATTTTGTTTTCGATGAGAAGAGCGGGAGGCTCTTCTTTCACAGGGGAAGATCGGGGATAAAATTCCCTGCGAACTTTGGCGGCGAGCGTATTTTTAAAGGCATGAGCATTTTGATTCAAACTTTCATTCGATAGTTTGAAGCAAATGAGAGAGAAAAGAAATAAAGCATTGAATATAGCTAATTTCTTCAAATTATTTTTTTGGGATCCCTTTCTTCCCTAGTACCGACTTATCATTTTGAGATCAAGGGGTTTCGAAAATTCCTCTGAATATCAAGAGGATAGATCAAAGTCCGAAGAGAGGACTCTGCTTAAAAGAAAGGGGGATGAAGTGAGGTCTGTAGTAATCTCGACTTTGTACATTTTTTGCCGGCCTCTCTCGGAGAGGCTCGTTCAAAAAATGTACAAAGTCGAGGTAATAAATCATAGTTCGATTTTAATTTGACCTCCCAAGACCTCAAAAGCTCGCGGCAGAGAGGCTGTGATGCGAACCTGTTTTTTTGTAAATGGATGAGTAAGTTCAAGCAAAATGGCGTGAAGAGCGAGCCTTCGGAGGGGGTTTTCAGTAGCCCCGTAGCGAGGATCTCCCACCACAGGATGTCCTGCACGCATGCAATGGACTCGAATTTGGTGTTTTTTCCCTGTTTCCAAAGTAAGTCTTAAATAGGAATATTTGGCTGATCTCCGAATCACTCGGAAATGGGTGATCGCCATTTTCCCTTCTGGAGATTCAACCACTTGAAAGTTAGGGAGCTCAAGCAAAGGGCACTGCCAAGTTCCCGTCTCTTCTGCAAGACGCCCTTCGACAATTGCAAAATACTCTCTTTTTAGCTCATGGGCTTCGAAGAGCTCTCCGAGCCTTTCTGCCGTTTGTTTGCCTCTCGCAAAGAGGAGGACTCCCGAAGTTTCTCGATCGATCCGGTGAACTGCAAAAATCTGGTCAGTTCCATAGCCCTCTCTCAAGATGCCAAGGGCGTGCTCTGCTGAGCCCCCGTCATCTAGAGGCGTGCTCAAAAGGCCTATTGGTTTATCAATGGCAATTAAATAGCGATCCTCATAAAGAATAGTCATCCTAGGGATTTTTGGGCTTCGAAACGTCGTTTTGGCTTCTAGAACCTGCCCCTCTTGGAGGAGAGCCTGCTCTTTATGAACGAGGGCTCCGTCGACTGCGAAGCGACCTGCTTTGAGCCAATTCTGTAAAGTTCTCCGCGAGCTATCGGGATAGAGTTGACGGAGAGCGTCGATTAAGGAAATGGGGGTGGGGGCAATGAATTTCATGAGCGCCCAAAAGTATATAGGCCTTATGATCTAAAATCGAGTTAAATTAATGCTATGCCAGTTAGCGAGATGAGCTATTCACTTTTTGGTTTTTTTCTAAGGTCTTTGATGTCAGAGCGTTGCTTTTTTTTGGCAAGCATTTTTTCCTGCGCTTTTCTCGACCTTCTCTTTTTCTGCCGTCGGATTTTAGCGATTTCCTGCTGTTTTTTGCTCTTTTCTTGGCAGTTTTTCTCTTCAATCTGGTCGCAGAGTTCTCTTCTTGCATAGAAACGATTCATTTCACGCGAGCGGTCTTTTTGGCATTTGATCTCGATTCCAGAGGGGAGATGCTTGACATAGACGCAGGAAGAGGTTTTATTGATTTTTTGCCCTCCTTTGCCTGATCCGAGAATGAATTTCTCAATGAGATCGTCTTCCGCGATCCCAAGATTCTTCATCCGTTCTTCGAGTTGTTCTCTTGTGTTTTTAGAGATAGACATATCTTGAATATACCAAAAAAATATTTTGTTTTTGACAGGATTCTTCACATCATATAGAATACGTACTGTATTAAGAGCTTCTGTAAGCACTTTATACTAACTATTTAGTCCCGAGTTTTGTTCTTGGTCCTTTTTCGAGTCAAATTCCTGAAAATTGTGTCCGTAGATCTTTAGGGTCTTTTTTTATTTTTTGGAGAAAATCAATGAGTCAACAGAATCAAAAATTGTATGTCGGTAACCTTAACTTTGATGCTAATGAAGAGCAAGTACGAGATCTCTTCGGCAGTTACGGAACCGTAGAAGATGTCAAAATCGTCATGGATCGCTTTTCAGGAAGATCTCGAGGATTTGCGTTCGTCCGAATGGACTCTTCTGAGTCAGCAAACAAAGCAAAAGAAGGTTTGAATGGACAACCTTTCCAAGGAAAAACCCTTGTGATCGATTACGCTCGTAACGAGCAAGATCGTGGTCCACGCCCTATGGGTGGAGATCGCGGTGGTGATCGTCCAGGCGGTGGTGCTCGTGGCGAATTCCGTCCTCGCAGAGAGTTTGGCGGAGGAGATCGCGGTGGTGAGCGTGGTGGTGAGCGCGGTGGTTTCCGTGATCGCGATCGCGGCGAACGTGGCGGTTTCTACAACCGATAACGGTGTCTTAAAGGACACTCCCGTTCAGGGGGTGTCCTTTTTTATAATAGCAATCGTCAATCGAGAAATAGCGACGATTTTCTTCTCTTCGTTTTCAATTTGAATTTCCCATACTTGTGTTGTCTTTCCTAGATGGAACGGCTTCGCTTTGCCTGTGAGTACTCCCGAACGGACAGGGCGGATATGATTGATGTTGAGGTCGAGACCGACGCATGCCGCTTTTTCTGGATCAACGCAGAGGTTCGCAGCGATACTTCCGACAGTTTCTGCAAGAACACAGGAAGAACCCCCGTGCATGATTCCCATTGGTTGCTTGTGGGTATCTTTGATAGGCATAATTGCTGTGAGAAAATCGGGACCTATTTCAATGAATACAATGCCCAATAAAGAGGTCAGCGTCCCTTGATTGAGTTGATTGACCGCCGCTAGATCGACTTTCTGTTTCCAAATCATGAGGCCCCTTTGTTCTTTTGCTGTTTCAGGAAGTAGTGTAGATTCAGGAAGATTAAGAGGAAAGCTATTGTTAACGTGACATATCCAAATACGATCAGGGCGTCATTCATGGCCGCAATATAAGCCTGATTTTCAATGTTTTTTATCAACGTTGCTTCGGCAAGAGATCTACTTTCGGCAGCGGATGATAAAAAAGAGCTCTGGTAATGATTCAATAGCTTTTGAAAAGTGACTTGGTACCCGGGTAGTTCTGATTGGATCTGCTCTGCGAAACGGGCGAGATGAAACACTTTTCTCTTGATGAGCAAAATCGAAATTAAGACACCTCCGTAAGTTCCTCCAACCTGTCGAAAAAAAGTGAGGAAGGTTGCTCCCTTACTTGCAAGTTCTTTAGGAATGTAACGCAATCCTTCGATCGTTGCAGGCCCTAATGCAAGTCCAAGTCCCATCCCTCGAAGTAGTAAAATAGGGAAAATCTGTGAAGGACCTGTTAACCAATCTAGAGTGGAGTTGAGAAAATAGCTATAGACGAGAAGGGAAAGTCCAATGAAGGTGACGATGGGAACGGGAACTTTTTTGATAAGGAGATTCCCAAAGATACTAAAAAACGCGAGAGAAACGCCATAAGTAACCCCGATTTTTCCACTCATAAATCGATCGTAAGAAAGAGAGTGAACCATGTAATCAATGATGGTTGATGCGGTAGCAAAAATGGACATCCCGAGGAGAAACATGGCAATGCAAGTGACTGCATAAATCGGGTGAGCAAAAAGAGAAAGAGGAATGAGAGGGTCCCGATGTCTCAAGGCAAAGAAAATCATTGCGAAGAAGGAGAGAAAAGCGATCGCAAAGCAAAAGAGAATAAAGGGAGATCTCCATCCCGCATCGGTCGAATTCATGGGACCATAGGTGAGCGCGATCAGAAGAAAGCCAACAAAGAAAGCAAATGAAATAAATCCTTTATAATCAAAAAAATGCGATTTTTCAAGGTCTGTTTCATCTTGAAAAAGGAGACAAAAAATAAAAGAAAGGAAGCTGAAAGGGGCGATAAGATAGAACAGATTGCGCCAGGAACTGTATTGGATCACATATCCGCAAAGAGGAAGTCCAAGGGCGAATCCGGCTCCAAAAATCGAGAGAATATAAAGGGAAAGAGCAAGAGGGAGTCTGGCGGGGGGCATCGTTTTGGCGATGAGAGAAAGGCCAACGGGGAAGATGAGTCCGGAACCAATCCCTTCAATGAAACGAGCGGCTGCAATCGTTGAAAAATTTACAGCAGATCCAGCAAGGAGAGAGGCCAAGGTAAACAAGGCAATACCCAGGGAGAAAATCCGTTTGTAGCCAAAGCGGTCGGCAAACCAACTGGCAGCAGGAACGGTTGTATTGATTCCAAGCAGATTCAGTGTAGTGAGCCAAGTGGTGAGAGAATCACTTAAGGCAAGTTCTCCTTGGATGTTGTCTGCACCCATGATGGTGATCACTGTAGCCAGGACAGAGAGAAAAGAGATGATGAGCACACCGATTAAAAGCAGAGTCGGATAAAGAGGGGAGTTAATTGAAATAAGACCTGGTTTTGCCCAAGAAATCATCGGATTTGAATGTTGACTTCAGCCGACATCCCCGGATAAAGGTAAAGAGGAGAGGTCGTTTCAGGTAGATCGAGAAGAATTTTGATCGGGACTCTTTGAACCACTTTGGTGAAATTACCCGTGGCATTGTTCGGCGGAATAAGAGCAAATTGAGATGCAGCGGAGGGCATTACGACAAAAACATGCCCAGAAAAGAGAATATCTGGATAGGCATCGACATGGATCTTCACCAGATCCCCAGGGACGACGTTTTTTACCTTGGTCTCTTCGAAGTTAGCTGTTACCCAAATTTTTTTGGTATCGGTCAAAAGAAAGAGGGGCTGTCCAAATTGGATTGCGTCTCCTGCAACAACCCATCGTTTGGCAATAGCCCCATCCCTTGGCGCGTAGATTTTGGTATGGCGTAAGAGTTCTTCAATCACACCCACTTTTGCAATTCCATTGGTTAAATTCGCTCTTCCTACATTTACAGACGCTTCTGCGAGAAGAAAATCCTTTTCGATTTTGTCAAAGTCGATAAAGGAAATGATCTGACTCTGGTATTCTTGCAGAGCGACATTGTAAATATCCGTCACTTTAGAAAGCTCAACTTCTTTCATGCGAAGCTGTTCTTCTAGAAGAAGAACAGCCGTTTCTGCATCGACCTTTTGAGATGCGTAGATACTTTCGTCGAGCTGGCAGAGAAGCTGCCCTTTTTCGACTCTATCTCCCTCATCCACATAGAGATCCATGATTCTCGCATTGATGTCTGAGCTGATTGAGATTTGATACCCATCGAGATAGGCATCATTCGTCCAGACATAGTGATAATGGTGGTAAAACCAAAGAGCAAAAGAAGGAACCAACAGAAAAATCGCAATCGCGACAATGCCCCTTGTCCAACGGCGGCCAAAAGGTTTTTTGATTTCTGGTGTTGCTGTATTCATTGCGCCTTTACTGGGTAAACCCAGCCCAAAGTAAATAAAGACCGATCAAGAACCACACCCAGGAGATCAGGAGGAATCCTTTTTTTTCGAGCAGATCTTTCGTGAACAAAATGACCGTTTTCGGGAAAAAGAGACGAGAAATACCCTGAAGAAGGAATACCCACCCGATGACGGTAATCATAACAGGCCACGCCTTAACCCAAACGTGATGAGGGATCAAAATCAAAAGCCCGAAAAGAACGCTTAGACTGCCTGATAAGGCGAAAAAATAGGGGTTCTCAACAGCTTCAAGAATCGCCTTTTTCCATCGATGATGATGAATAAGCAACGATAAGCTTGTTATAACTAAATAACAACCAATAACTTGTGCAAAAAAGACAGAGCAGCACATAAAATACTCCTGTACATCTCTTGTCCTGTAACAGAAAAGGAGATTTTTGAGCGAATGTTTTGTAGCTATTTTTATTTTTCTTCGTGATATTATCTTCTTAAAAAATGAATATTTTTATAATTAAATATTTTTTCTATTCTTGTTTGTTTTTTGGTGCATTGCTCTCCGATTCTGATGGATGGGTTGCACTTTCTCCTGTCATTAAGAGTGAAGAAGAAAGGAGGAGTGGGGAGGAGGAAAATCCTTCTATTTGGGTTTTGTTTTCTAAAAAGACAGGCGATGAAGAGTGGATGATCCAATTTCCTCAAGATCCATCCTGTCGGACATTTCCGACAGAAACGGTTGTTCACGCAGGCGATCACACTCTCTGGGTTACGGATAGAGCTTCTCCCGAGGCAGGTGTTGGCTATTTCAACGATCCCGATGCGATCATTTCTGAGATGAATGTCTCGGAAAATAGAATTGATCTAGTCTATCAAAAGGGAGGAATGTACTTTGCGCAGCGACACATATGCACTGATGAACATTTGTACGTGCTTCAAACAAAAAATGCCTTTTTTCAGAGGGAAAATCACGAAAAATTCATCTCTTCTTTCTCCCTGATTTCGTCAAAAAAATGAAAAAAATTGCGTAAAATTCTCGCTTCGTTGTATGGTAGTGTCATTCTTTTGCTGAAGAAGCGAAACGAAAAGAACAGCGAGACTGTTCAGTAGAGGTTGATAAACCTCAAATGGCGACAAGTCAAGACTTGTTTTGACAGTAGAGAAAGAGAAGGAACT